>DASXWI010000155.1:0-6023 GCA_036503755.1 Saprospiraceae bacterium
GGAGTTGATGCCATTGTCCAGGGAGGAGGTATGGCCATTTATGGAAAAAGTGAAAATGGTATTGCCGGAAAATTCGAAAATACAAACGCAGCAAATTCAAGCCCACCTTTGCTAGTGACAAATCAAGGTCTTGGTACTTCCTTATTTGTTTCCTCAACAAACACAGGTGTCACTGGTGCGGCCATTGATGTATTCAGCCTGGGTACCGGAGGAGGTATCAATGTGCTTGCAGATAAAGGCAAAGCCGGAACTTTTACAACAACAGATCCAAATGCTTTCGCTGAGACGCTCAATTCAACAACAGCTGGCAATGCACCAAACGCGATTTTCAACTCCAACAATACTGGAAGTTTTGAACCTGGTGTTTCCATCAACCAGGCGGGAAAAGGAAATGGTTTAAAGATAAATCTATCCAATCCAAGCAATACTTTCGCTGGCCTTTACCTCAATACGCTTGGAAACAGAGGTATGGATGTCATCAGTGCGGGGACAATTGGTGTAACCGTTAGTGCTAGCGCTCATAATGCTGTAGCCATTAGTGCCAATACAGGTCAAACGGCTAATAATGCCATTGCCATCAAAGGGGTAACCGGGGTTAATGTAAGTAATGGTATTGGTGTCCTCGGCCAGGCAGGGATAAATGACTCATATGGTATCGGTGTAAAAGGAATTGCAGGTGGAAGTAATGATGGAGGTATCGGTGTCCTCGGTGAAACATCCGCCAATACACCCCAGGCCATTGCTGTAAAAGGAATAGGCTATTCCCATAATGAAGATGTCGGGGCTATTACTGGAATCAACATGGTTGATGGTGTCGGTGTCTATGGAGAAGCATTAGGATTCGATGGCATAGGTGTCGCCGGTACAGTAGGAAATGAAAATCAACATTCCGTAGCTGGTGTTTTTACCAATACGTATACAGAAAATAACAGGTCAGTTGTCGAGGTGATCACGAATGGAAAAGGGAATGGCATCTTTATCGATCATAACCACCTGACAAATACCAGTCCATTACTTCGTATGTCGAATTCAGGAAACGGAGACTTCCTTCGTCTTGAAAGTGGCCTTGGTGATATTAAAACGACTATCGAAAAAGACGGCGACCTGGTAACGGACGGAACGATTAAAGTAAAAAGCGATAAAGGGATTGTGCGGAGTTCAACCACCTCACAACTACGTATGGAAATCGTAACGGCTTTCATCCCCGAAGGAATTGTTTCTCACTACGACGAATTCAATGCACCAGATCACATTGAAATCGATTTTGGGACCGCATTCACATCTCCTCCGGCAGTTAGTCTTGGAAATTTAGTTTCCGGAAGTATCGGATGGCTAACGCTAACCATCGAAGATGTTACAACCACCGGATGTACAATCGTTCTGTGGAACTGGACTGGAAACGATTGCACCTATCCTGATACCACTTACAAACTCATTGCAGTGGGTCCGGATTAATCTTTGCCGTTAAATCGCTGAGGAATGCCGCAGAATAATTTCTTACTTTGCAATAGCTTCAATTTCAATAGTTTACCAAAATTAAGCCCGGAGACCAGTGGTACGTAATTGAAAATGGACGAGGTGTGGAATAGCTTTTCTCACCACTGCATATGATAAAAATTATAATCCAATTTCTGATCATCCTGATCATTTGTACTGAGGCCATAGCTCAGGGCAATATCACTTTCAGACACCTCAACACAAGTCATGGGTTATCCTACCTGGGTGTGTCGGATATGTGTACGGATAAAAAAGGCAATTTATGGATCGGCACAGCCAATGGGTTGAATATGTTTAATGGGAAAACAGTTGAAAAATATTTTGCTACCGAATACCCTCAACTACAAAACAGCAACATTGTGCATGTAACCAACGATAGCATGGACCGGATTTGGGTACTCACCGTCAATGGTAATTTAACCCTGGTGGATGAAAAGCGCAAGTTTCATCGCATCGGATTATATGATGAGGATAAGATGATCAAGGTCAGATGGCTGATTGAATCCCAACAAGGTCATATTTATCTGTTCACGTCAAACGGCCATTATTCACTCACCCCAAATACCCCTGTGACGGATCTGGATTCCATCGGTCTTCAACATTTGATCCCATTACCAATTGCAGGCTTTGATACTTTACAGAAAAAAGGTTTTAAACAAGTATTCCGGTATGACGATGACCATTACTTTTTTATCCAGGATGAAGTGTATTACCTGGTGAATTACAAGGAGAAAAAGTTAGAAAAAACTTATCCTCTTTCCAATGTAACAGCTCTAACGAAAGTCGGCCAAGATGAATTGATGATTTACGATCGTAAAACAAATGAAGTCAAAATTCTAAATCTGTTCAACTCAACATCAACTTATCCATTTAAAAACATAAAAGACCAATTTGGCAAACCGGTTTCAGCCACGTTCCTATTTGCAGAAAGCATAAGAAATGATCAATATATCCTCACAACCTTACAGGATGGAATTTACATTTATGATCATGGAACACACCAGATTTTTAACCATAGGCATCACTACGCTGATGGTTTTTCACTGAGTAATAATAGAACGTCAACCATCGAGGTAAATCCATCTGGTTGGGTTTTTATCAACTGTTATAACTATGGTATAAGCTTTTATAATAGCCATGAGATCGTCAACAATCACCATGTGTTTATTGATGAAAGTGGTAAAGGATATGATGGATACATCGCCGGTATAGCGACCAAAGACAATATCAATTATTATATCGGTACAGCAGAAGGCCTTCTCCAATGGAATCGAAATACCAACACGACTCATTTTCTTCAATACAAGGATAAAAAAGGCAACCCACTGCCTTCTCCCCAGGAAATTGTCTCCATTATCATTGACAAGGAAGAAAAAATCTGGGCGACCACTCAAAGCCAGGGCATTGTGGTATTAGACAAAGGCAATAAACTGGTTAGACATATCACACATGAGGGCCCTAAAAAATATGCTTTGAAGATGGAACGGCCATCCAGGTTAGTCATCGGACCGGATGGATACATTTGGGTGAGCGGAAAAAATGGGTTATGCAAAATCAATTCAACAACTTTTGAAGTGGATCATTTTGAAAATTCTATTCTGTCCTCTTTTGATTCCACTTTTACAACATTGATCCTTTTTACAGACAACCATAATCTTTGGCTTGGAAAATCCCTGGGAGGGGTATCGCATTGTGACCTGGCCAAACAAGAAATAAAACATTACACAGCTAAGGAAGGATTAATCAGCAACAGCGTTTTCGATATCGGAGCTGATAACCAGAATAACATTTACGTCGGATCGCGATCGGGTCTTTCTATCATTTTCACGGATGGAAAAATCAAAACCCTTACACAGAAAGATGGGTTGCTTATGGACCGTGCGGAAGGACTATTGAGAGACAAGCATGGCCGGATGTGGATCGGCAATGATATTGGGCTCGTATGCTATAATCCTGCTGATTCTACGCTCCAAACATTTGATGCCAGGTACGGATTGAGTGTATATGGTTTCCGGGTAGGCTCTTATTTTCAAACCCCGAATGGAGAATTTGCCTTTGGTACGCCACGCGGTTTCCAATACTTCCAACCCGATTCACTTTACCATAAAAAAATAAATCTCAATGCGTTGATCCATAAAATTGAAACCAGGGATATTGTTTCCCCGATCAATGATATGGCCACCTTTCATCTCTCTTCCACAGACAGGAATGTAACTTTTCATTTTAGTTCGGTGGAATACTCTCCTCCTATCCGAACATACTATGAATATCAGCTTACAGGACTTGAGGATGCCTGGACAAAAGTAGTGGATATAAATTCCGTGAGATACAATTCCATTCCTCCGGGAAATTATGTATTCAAGTTGCGCATCAGTCATGATAACAAGCACTGGCAAAATGCGGGAAACGAAGTCACCCTGATGATCGCAGCACCTATGTTTGCCCGATGGTGGTTTCAATTAGCAGGACTAGTATCACTCTTGACTATTGCTTTCCTTTTTGTAAGGACAAATCGCAAAAAGCAGCAAAGTCAGCGTGAATTGTTGGAAACCGAGGTAGTGATAAATTATTTCGCCTCACAGATCAATCGACATAAAAATATAGAGGAGATGCTTTGGGATGTTGCTAAAAACTGCATCAGCAAACTTAACCTTGAGGATTGCGTCATCTACATGTTAGATCCTGTTCGGAATGTCCTGGTCCAGAAAGCTGCTATTGGCCCCAAAAGCCCCATTGGGAAAACCATTCTTTCACCCATTGAAATTCCTGTTGGCCAAGGCATTACCGGAACGGTTGCGTTAACCAACAAAGCCGAGATTATTCCTAACACTGAAAAAGATCCCCGGTATATTGTGGATGAGGAGCGACGGTTTTCAGAAATCGCTGTACCGCTCAGTATCGATGGTCATGTGATTGGTGTCATTGACAGCGAACATCCTTCCAAAAATTTCTTTACCCATAAACACATGAGTCTCCTGACAGCGATTGCGGTGTTGTCCGCCAACCAGATACAGCGAATCCATGCCGAAGAAGAAAAACTGAAAGCTGAAATGGAAGTGCTCCTCAACAAACAAAAAGCTGCAGAATCCCGGTTGCAAAGCCTACGCCTGCAAATGAATCCTCATTTTCTTTTCAATGCGCTTAATTCCATCCAGCAGATGATCCTGGCCAATGAAGAAATGGTCGCCACAAAATACTTGTCCAGGTTTTCAAAACTTCTTAGGATGATCCTTATACACAGCGATAAGGAAACCATTTCCCTCAAGGAAGAACTTGATATACTTAAATTATATGTAGAGTTGGAATCCGTTCGATTTAAAGAAGCCTTTACCTATGAAATTAATTGTGATGAAGAAATTGATGCCGATGAAGTAAAAATTCCAACACTGCTTATCCAACCTTTTGTTGAAAACGCGATCTGGCATGGATTGATGCATAAGGAAGGCATGCGTCATTTGAAAATTGATTTTTCAGACAAAGGAGATTATGTGGAATGTGTTGTGGAAGACAATGGAATTGGTCGCCAGAAAGCAAAAGAAATGAAAGTGCGCACCGGCCAGGATAAAAAACACACCAGCAAAGGGATCGAAGTATCTCTCGAACGAATGAAGGCTATGCATAAAAACGGAGGTGCCAAAGGATCACTTGAAATCATTGACCTAACTGATCATACAGGAAATTCCTTAGGAACCAGAGTTGAAATACATCTTCCGATTCAAAATTAAAGCGACATGTTAAAAGTACTCCTGATCGATGACGAGCAACGTGCAACAGATGCGCTGCGTATGATGATTGTTAAGACCATCCCGGAAATTGATGAAGTGATGGTCTGTAATGATGCCCGGCAAGCTGCGGAAAAAATTCATCAATTTCAGCCTGGGCTTGTTTTCCTGGATATCCAGATGCCCCATCTCAATGGGTTTGAGGTGCTTGAGAAAATTCCAAATAAGAACTTCAAAATTGTATTCACAACGGCATACAATGAATATGCTATACAAGCTATTCGTTACAGTGCTTTTGATTATCTGCTAAAGCCGGTAGATATAGAAGAATTGCAGGGAGCTGTGCATCGTTTCCTTGAAGGGCAGGAGGATTATCGTCAGCAATACGATCTACTCAAAAATATTATGCACAACATGTCCGCACCTTCTGCCGAAGATTTCCGGCTTGCTTTACCGACCAGGGAAGGTGTACACTTCTTACAACCCCAGGACATCGTCCGTTGCGAAGCCGTCGGCAACTACACAAAGTTTTTTACAACATCTGGTAAGAGTTATCTTATTTCAAAGACACTTGGGGAATATGATACATTACTGACTCCACAGCAATTTATCCGTACACATAAAAGCCATCTTGTCAATAAGAAGTATATCTCCTTTATCGATCATGATGGTTTTGCGGTACTGAAGGATAATTCGAAAGTAGAAGTTAGCCGCAGGCGAAAAGAGGAGGTGATGGCTGCGCTCAAGTGAGACGTGAGACGTGAGACGTGAGACGTGAGACGTGAGACGTGAGACGTGAGACGT
>DASXWI010000156.1:0-10909 GCA_036503755.1 Saprospiraceae bacterium
TTGGGCTGGCCATTACTTTTAATTAACTCACGATTCACGTCCCACAACTCACATCTCACAACTCAGAACTCACTGCTCACTGCTCACTGCTCACTCATTTCACGACTGACGACTCACGATTCTTGGCTACCAGCTTCCAGAAACTCTTTTCGTCTGACGACTGACGACTCACGATTCCCCACTCACAACTCGCAACTCACCGCTCACTGCTCACTCATTTCACGACTGACGACTCACGATTCCCCACTCACAACTCACAACTCACCACTCACTGCTCACTGCTCACTATTCAACACTTCGAAAGAAGTGGAGACCATCGATCCATACTCATCCTGCAATACAAGCTGATGCTTGCCTGGTGTAGGATCTATTTCGATCTGGTGAAATTCTTTAGTCTTGCCCAGGAACTTCTTATCCAGGGTCCAGTAAACAAATGCAGTATCAGATCGATGGATTGCTGAAAATACTGCTTTTGATTTCTTCTTATCCCATTCGTAGGGTACATAAATCTTGGATCCTGGCCTTGGATAAATTATCGCGAGTTCCTCATTACGTTGAGCAGATATAGCACAATCCGGATGAACAGGAGGTATGCTTTTGTATGATGGGTTGAATCGTTTGTAATATGTCTCAGGGAGTGCAGGGATAATAAAATAATTAGTCAACACTGCATCGGGTGTTACACATGTTGGATAGTATTGGTACTGCTGATCAACATCTGTATAAACCTGTGTATGGAATGTACAGCTCGCTGGAGTTTGAATAGCATTGGGTAGGTATGTGGTATCTGTTTTCATACATGAAGATGAAGCCAGCCATCCACTTTCCGAACAAACAAGTTTTTGTTCCAATGCATCATAAGGTGGGGACCACCAACTACCATCATCATCAAGCATACGCAACACATCAAACAGGATTGGTGCAGCCGCATGCAATCCGATCACACCAGGCCTACCCTCTCCATCTGCATTTCCAACCCATACACCAATCGTGTAGTTCGGCGTCACCCCTACAGCCCATGCATCCCGATATCCAAAACTGGTTCCAGTCTTCCAGGCAACAGGTCTGCTACTTTGAAATGTTTCCCATTGCCCTTCCTGGTCAGGTCGCCGCAATGTCCGCATCGCCTCAAAAGTCAACCAAATTGCGCCTACATCCCACACAGGAGCTTCATCCTGCGATTCACCTTTCTGCCGTTTGTGCTGAGCGGAGTCGAAGTATTCCGCCGTTCTGCCGTTCTGCCCTTCTGCCGTTCCGCCGCTTGTGCTGAGCGTAGTCGAAGTATTCCGCCCCTCTGACTCAATGAATAAAACAGGAGCGCGAATATCCCCTGCACTATACCGATGATTATACCTATACGCATGACCCAGCACTCTCCCCATACTCGCATAAGCCCCACATATATCCCAAAGCTTCACTTCTGCTCCACCTAAAACCAACGGCAATCCATAATGCTCCGGACTAAAATGCAAAGTGGTAATACCCGCATCAATTAGTTTTTCTTTGAACGGCAGAATACCATACTGCTGTAATAACCTCACCGCAGGAACATTAAGACTCATGGCTAATGATTGATCAGCAGGAACCATCCCCATGTACTCCTGTGTAAAATTCAAGGGCTGATACCCTCGGATATAAGTTGGAATGTCTTCCAGTATACCCTTAGGCGTTATCATCCCTTCTTGCAAAGAAGCACAGTATAAAAATGGTTTAAGGATGCTTCCAGAACTTCGTTCAGATTGAATAATATCCACATCATTCTGGTGACTCTTTTTTTCATGACTCACGTTTCCAACATAAGCTTTGACTTCTCCACTTTCCGTTTCCATCACCAGCAGTGAAGCGTTATTCACACCACTTAGGCTTAAGATGTCAGCATATCGTTGCACCAATTCCGAAAGCCGTTGTTGCATTCCTATGTCAATCGAGCTATGCAAAGTTTTTTCAACATCATGATAATGTCCCAAAACATGAGGAGCGAGATCAGGAAGTGGATGTGGTACACCTGGCAAGGGTTCACTCTTAGCAAGTGAGCCTTCGGTTATATCAATAACACCTTTACTGACTAATTTATCAATCAACCGATCACGCTTAAGCATCAGGGCATCACTGTTTCTTCCCGGATGCACAAGTCCTGGCGCATTCGGCAAGACTGCTAACGTAGCTGCTTCTCCCCAGGATAATTGATTAGGTGTCTTTTGATAGTATCGCCAACTTGCCGCATCCAGTCCAACTACATTTCCACCAAAAGGTGCATGTGCTGCATACAAGCGGAGGATATCTTTTTTAGAATATTTTATTTCAGCACGTACGGCCCACAAGATTTCAATCCCTTTCTGCCATATCGTCCTGCTCTTCTTGTTTCGTGCCAATCGCATCGCCTGCATGGTCAATGTACTTCCTCCACTGACCACAGCTCCCGATGAAAGATTATCTCTTATCGCCCTTGATAATGCAACTACATCAACACCCGGATGATTATAAAATCTTTTGTCTTCAAAAAGAATAATCGCCTTTTCAAACGTCTCCGGCACCTCAAGATCCTCTCCCGGAAATCTCCACTGCCCATCCTTCGCCAACCTGGCTCCCAACAACTGCTCATCCTGATCCAGTAACACTGTACTATAAGATGCATCAAACAAAGGATCAGGCAGACAAAACCACCACCAGAGCATTGGGAGCAATGCGATGAAGTAATATTTGCGTCTGCCTTGTAAGATGTTCAGCATTTTCAAAATGACTTTTCTCAATCTTGGCTACCAGCTACCAGCTTCCAGCTTCCAGAAATGAGCTATCAGCTTTCAGTGGGATTTATAATCTATGTCCCATCTCAATCTCGACTCACGACTGACGACTGACGACTGACACCTCACGAATCGCTCGTTCAAGTGGCGCTTTGTGCGCCATCAAGCCTGCGGCATGATCTCCTTCGACTTGAATGAAATATCCTCGCGTCTCCTGACGCGACCCACATATGCGGCTCGCGAGCCGCAGCTACAGAATTTCCAATACCTAATCTCCACTCACAACTCACTGCTCACTGCTCATTGCTCACTGCACCACGCCTTTTGGCGTAGCAGGAACAACCTCCACCCATCTCCCCGGCAACCTCGCCTGCACCTGGTGCGTATACATCGCATCACACATTATGTCTGGCAACCAATATTTCCCTGCATAGGTAGCTGTCATCACAAAGTGATATGTCCATGTTCCCCGATCCATGCTAAAGAATGTATTGACACGGTCGTCACGAATATCCTGGTATCGTGCCTGGCTGTTTTTAAAACGTCCTTCAAATTGATCAAGCCTTTGATTGGCCAATTCCCATCCTGAAGGGAATAAATAGGCAAGCGCTAATTGATCAAGTTCGGAAGCAAATGTACCAGGGTTAGTAACTGTAATCTGGACTACAAAATCCTGGCCTTGCTTCAACTTATCAGGGCTGATGTCTTTACCTTGCATATCCACGTATTTTGCTTTAAGGCTTAGATTTTTCTTCAATTCTGTGGGTATTCCACGCAAAGGTCTTCCGGTAGAGGTGATTCTTAAAAAGACAGGATCACCTGATGTATTCTCAATCGTAAGATTTTCATAAGCCACATCAAGTTCACGAATTACAATTCCTTTTGTAGAAGAAACCTGTTCAGCAGTTTTTCCAGTCTGTGTAATGGTCGCCTTGATCTGTTTTCCTGAAAACTGCTTAGCCATTTTTCCCATCGCCAGCAAAGCGAATGAAGTACTTTGAGTACTATACCAATATTCAGACGAAAGGGACGATGCAATAGTTCTGGCCATAATCATCGCATCATTCGGCTTGTCCATTGTTAGAAAAGTTTCAAGGATAATGGCTTTATCCCTCAGGTCAGAACCATAGGTATAACTCATCTCCTGGTAAGGCTTGATATCAGTACTTAGCTTTTGGATGATTTCATTAGCTGCATCATCCCGGTTGCCAATAGCATAGGCAGAAGCAAGCATCCATGCTGCAGCAAGACCAAGATCTTTCTGTGTACGCAACCTATTCATCATGCCCCACGCTGGCTGTCCATCAAGGGCAAGCGTATAAAGCCTGTATGCCTGGTTAAGATCATCCCGGTAATATTGTCCTGGTCTATAGGCTTGCGCATCTTTTTTCTGTGCATTACGCCATGCATCCATCATTCCCCTGTCGACGGAATAACCAGCTTTACCTGCTTCAATTAGAAAATGACCGGCATAACTATTGCTCCAACTATCCCTGTAATTTTCTCCTGGCCAATACGTGAATCCGCCAGAAGGCAGACTAAAGGTTTTCAATCGATTGATACCCGCCTGGACATTTCTTCTGACCTCCTGTTCTTGATGTGGTTTAAGATCAGTCAGTGTAGCCAGATATAATTGCGGAAAAACAGAAGACAATGTTTGCTCAAGACATCCATAAGGATACTGTATGAGATACTGTAATCTTTTTTGCAAATTAATAGCAGGCATTTGAGACAATTCCACCGATGACTGGTTTGTTCCCTTCATTCCTGGCAATGCTATTTTGCCAGTCCACTTCTGTCCTGCAGGAATGGTTGCCGCAATTACTTCTGTCGCTGGTGGATTTGGAATCCGTACATCTAATTCCAATTCCTGTTTAGTGGCCATACTTCCGGAGGTAGCTGATATTTCTACCTTCAATAAACCTGGACGCTCCGGAATCTTCAGGTTAAAGAATACCATTTTATCACCTTGCCCACTAAAGGTTACCGTTTGCATTCCTCCACCAGTGATAGTGGCCATTTCATTGGTTGTCACACGGATTTCTGCAGAACGAATATTATCAGACATCGCATACACATTGACCGGCAATGTCACAGTCTCTCCAGGAGAAACCAATCGTGGCAATGTTGGTTGAATCATGAGGTCTGCTTTGACTGTACTGGTCTTATCCACTGCACCCCATCGCTTACGATCTGATGCAACCACCATCGTCCTCACCGCACCAACATAGTTGGGCATTTTTATAGTATGTGTTTTCTGCTGGCCCGCATCAAGATAGAATGGACCATAATGCATGACCACGGGGTTGAATCTTTCTGCCTGTGGAGCATCAACTAATGCAGCCACTCCATCACCTCCTAAACTTAGCAGACGATCAATTGCACCACCATATCCGCCAAGAACCATGTCAAACATATCCCAGGTCTGCACAGCCAATGCCTCCTGACGATGAAAATGAGCCCAGGGATCTGGTGATTTAAAACGTGTCAGCCCCAACAATCCTTCGTCGACAACAGCGATGGTATATGCCATTGGCAATTTGTCCTTTTCACTGACCGTAACTGTAAAGGTTTTGTCGGGTTGCAGTACATCCGGAACTTTGACTTCAGGATGAAGCTTTGTCTTCGGATCAGCCACCATCACAGGAAGAACACCATACATACGCAGCGGCATATCATTACCTGCATGATCGTAGGGTTGAATATGACTGACAAATGCATAAACATTAGGCATCATTTCTGCTGTGGCATCTAGAGTGATCTCTGTTTGATCACCTGTAGCAGGATACCATTTTGAAGAAATGACTTTGTTATTCTTTTCAAGTGTCAGCAACAACTTACTTCCACTGGCGGAAGGAATTTTCAACTTTATCTTATCCCCTACTTCATACTGCTCTTTATCCGAAGAAAAAGTCAAACGAACTGCAGCATCATTATCATCTGTCGGATCTCCCCATGATCCTGCATAATAAAACTGCCCGGTACAATGTCCTGACTCAGTATCACAAACCCTGATCATGTAGGAACCATATGATTCTGGTCTGATGGTATACTTGACCATTCCTCCTGAACCTGATATGAGCGTATCTGTCTTGATCGCTCCCAGGTGCAGTTCACTATTATATTGCGTGATATCATCATCACCTGTATCCCACCACCAACGCCATTCAGCATTATAAATACCAATGCTCAATGTACGACCTGCTGCTCCTTTCCCTGCAGCTGTAACAGATGCAAGTCGAATATCATTAGCTTCATTCATCTTGAGTTCTTCATATCCCCACCTGTTAGATGGAATAGATACGCCTGCGTAATGATCATAAGGATGAAAAGTAGCCGAGTGCCGGTCGGTACTAAAATCTCCACCTGATTCAAAAACTCTAGTTTTAATAGACATGGTCAATTGTCCTTCGGGAAGATAGTCACTGACATCAGGCATGCTTATTTTAGCCTTTCCTGCAGCATCAAGATTTCCTTCAAAAATAGTTGTCACAGTACCTGGTGTTTTTCGAGCCGGATCAGTAAAAGTGTAATCCTTAAATCCATCCGGCGAAAATGGAAGCGGGCTAAATTGAGCTTCTACGACCGCTTTTAAATTTGAAGCAGGTGCACCAAACAACCATGATGATTCCAAATCTACTTTTTGCCCACCCTTTGCTGCAAATATGGCGTCAGGCAACTTGACATCTATCTTCAACCTGTTAGGTTTGACCGTTTCAATACGCAAGGCTTTTGAAAAAACAGCATCCCCTACTTCAACTTTTGCCATCCAGTTTCCTGTTGGATCCGTTGATGCAGTGGCAAACTCAAGATTATAAATCCCACCCATTGACATCGGGCTTGTGATATCAACTGTTTTTTGGCCTAATGGATTGGTCACTCTTAATCGCACAGGATGACGGTTGTCAATTTTTCCTTCGGGATCCCAAAGAATAAAATTGAGATGCACACTATCCCCAGGTCTCCAGATATCACGCTCTGCATAAATATATCCGCGTAAACCTTCCTGGTAACCTGTACCTCCTGCATTAAATTCACTGAGGGAAAGCGAAAGTCCATCTGCAAGACGCAGGTATCCTTTCTGCTGACCTGATGTAGCCACAACGAAAAATGCTTTTCGTACAAGATCTAATTCAATACCTCCATCAGTTCCAGTTGTCCCCTTGCCTAAGGGTTGTTGTTGAAAATCAAAAACTTCAATTTCAATTCCAGACATGGGTGTAACAGATCCCAGAGCACTCGCAAATACCCAAAGCTTACCTTGCTCATTTTGCTTTGCAGTCAAACCAATATCTGAACCAAGAATGTTTCGACTGATAAATCGCTGAGGACTATAATAAGCTGGGTAGCATGGATCATCGGTATGATCCCAAGTAAACCCTTCATAGTTGTAAGTATATTCCCACATGGTAGATACTTCACCAAATGGAGGCTTATCTTTTATCACTTCTATTTCTTTCACACAATCGAGATAAGTATCCGCAGGTTTGAACCCAATACGGACCTGGTAAATGCTGCCCGGAGCTAATTTGACAAGTGGGCCCAGATCCAGTGCATATCGAGTCCAGACAAACTTATTGTCCTTGTCTGACAACTGTGTGAGATCAATTTCCTTTTGCAAAATAATCCGGCCAACAGGTTCAAGATCCCATTGGTCTTCAAGACTATTACGCTGCAGGTATTGAAGTATGTTGTTTTCAAATACCCGCAACACTTCGACTTGTACACTTCGAAGATTAATGGCCTCAAAAGGAAAGACGACCTCTGCATTTGCAGGAGTGATCACACCGGATCCAACAAGCTTTACACCTGGATTGGCATCATCCAAAGACACAGTAAAAGTTTCAGCCTTTCCAAGTTCAATTCCCTTTGATGACTTTATTTTCTCATGCAACACAACTTCAAGAGCACCCGTTAAAGCATCTCCGGGATATATAGATAGAATGTGGTCTTGTTTTCTAAATGTAAATCCATCACTGCTGCCATTGACCGTAATGAGTCCATTGAGATCTTGGGTAGCATCAAGCTTTTGAGAAAAATAAACACCGATTTTCCGTTCACCTTCACCTCCTGGTTCATAAGACAGGATGCTTAGTTCATTTGCTTTAGGTATGCGAATAGTCTTTGCACCTGAAACATCAGATCCTATAGCTTTTCCTTCCCATCGCATATCCAATGTAGCATCAGGAGCAATCCCGGAAATCACCATTTCGTGCACCGTTCCTTCAGTATTGTGCTGCCATTGTATTGGCGACATTTTGCCAGTGGATTTTATCACCAGGAGATTTTCAATCTTGTCCTGTTCGACAGCAATAGAAGAAAGCACCCGACCGCGAAGTAAATAGCTAACATTATCTCCTTCAAATTCCGGAACCAATGGCTCAAAAGCAAAGCGCAAACTCACTGGCCTGACCCTGAAATCAAAAACAATACGTTTCATTTTAGGATCTACATCCTTAATCGCTTTGTCAAGATTGACCTGGAGTTGATATTCCGAAGCCGGCAACCATTCTTTTTCAGGTTTGAAAGCAAGGGTGAGTTCATCTTCCCACCAGGTGTTTCCTTTTATATCAGGATTAAATGAAAAAATAGCCGTTTTCTGTGAAGTATCTACAGGCACTGCAAACCGGACTCTGACTACATCACCGGGGTCGATTACTTCAGGTAACCGGGCAGCAATGTAGCGGCCTATTTCTTCAGGCGTATAGCTGGTTTTATCAAAACCGTCTTTACAGGAAAGAAAAATCGTCAGTACAGACAGGATGCTTAAAAAGCGAATCGGGATTTTCATACAGGTTGGAGAGGTTGGTTTGTGAACATAAATGTAATGAGGGAAAGACAAGGAAAGGCAAATCTTTTTGCTTCCATGCCGATCTATAACTATGTGAGGATGAGGGAAATTGCAAGAGGTTGAAAGCCCAAAGCCCTCCTTTGCTTATCTTTGCCCCATGGCAGACTTTAATTTGATCATGCCCAAAATGGGCGAAAGTATTATGGAGGCGACAATCCTCCGATGGCTTAAAAAACCGGGAGACATGGTTGCCCTGGATGAAACCATCCTTGAAATCGCAACGGATAAGGTCGATAGTGAAATCCCTTCCCCGGTAGCAGGACGTTTGGAGAAAATTCTTTTTGAAGAAAATGCCGTCGTCCCTGTAGGCCAGACTATAGCTGTGATTGCTACCGAAGCAAAAAGTAGTGTTCAAACTGGCAATGGAAAAGCTGAACCTCCAGCGAAAGAAAAACCAGTAACTCCACCACCAGTGGCAACTTCAAAACCTCAGTCTACTCCACCACCTCCTCAAACAACGCCTACAGTACCCTATGTACCCGTTAAGGTAACCTCACAAGTAACTACAGCAGTTTCAAATAGCGGAGGCAGATTTTATTCTCCTCTTGTCCGCAATATTGCCACTTCCGAAGGAATAGCACAGTCAGAGCTGGATCAGATTGCTGGATCAGGTCATGATGGAAGAGTTACTAAGAGCGACATCCTCCATTATCTGGAAAATCGCTCTCAACCACAAACTTCGAAATCTACAACAAGCTATACTCCCTCTGAGACGGCTCCTACGACCAAGACCACTTCAGTCAGTGTAGATAGCGGTATAGAAATCATTGAAATGGACCGCATGCGCAAAATGATTGCTGAGCATATGGTTCGTTCTAAACACACCTCCCCTCACGTCACTTCATTTGTTGAAGCTGATGTGACCGATATGGTGCTATGGAGAGATAAAGTCAAAGATGTCTTCCTGAAAAAGTATGGTGAAAAAATCACCTTCACCCCGATCTTTATTGAAGCGGTAGTAAAAGCGATTCGCGATTACCCGATGATCAATGTTTCTGTCGATGGAGATAACATCCTTCTCAAGAAAAATATCAATATCGGTATGGCCGCCGCTCTACCCACTGGCAACTTAATTGTACCTGTGATCCACAATGCAGATGGTTACAATCTCATGGGACTCTCCAAAAAGGTAAATGATCTTGCTTCCCGCGCTCGTGCTAATAAACTTAAGCCAGAAGAAATTCAGGATGGAACATTTACGCTAACTAACGTAGGTACGTTTGGAAATGTGATGGGAACACCGATCATCTTTCAACCACAAGCAGCCATCCTGGCAACAGGTGCGATCCGGAAGAAACCAGGTGTAGTAGAAACAACATTTGGTGACCTGATTGCCATCAGGCATTATATGTTCCTGTCATTGTCATACGATCATCGTGTAGTGGATGGTTCCCTTGGTGGTTCTTTCCTCCGCAAAGTGGCTGATTACCTGGAGGCATTTGATCCGGAAAGAGAGATCTAAACGCAGCCAGACTACGACGCCTGTGAGCTCATATCGCCAATACCTGTCCCTGTTTGTGGTGAGTCTATGCCTCAGCATATGGATTCCAACAACATTGGAGGGACAATCATCATCTTCCTTCAAGCGGCAAGGCGACCAGTATTACGAAAAGCATCAATACCGTTTAGCCCTCAATGCGTATCGCCAGGGAGGATTAGATCATTCCCAGGAAAAACAACAACGGGAAAAAATCGGTGTGTGCCTTTATGAGATCAATGATGTAGAGGGTGCTTTAAAAATCTTCAATGAGCTGATTAATGAAGGAAAAACAGCTCCATCCGTTTTTCTTCACACGGCAAAGTGTTATCAAAGTTTGTCCCGGTTTATGGAGGCAAATGGTTTTTATAAAAAGTTTCTGCAAACCACCAGGAAGAATGATCCATTAAGACCTTGGGTCAAGGATGAACTCATTCGCTGTGGAAATGGAATGAGATTAGTGTATGCAGAAGAAATCGCTTATGTCGAAAATGCAGGCACAACGATCAATACTCAGTTTTCTGAATTTGGTGTTAGGACAAGTCCGACAACGATTGATCGGATTTATTTCAATTCAGATCGCGACGATGTTACGCTTGCCAAAAAAGCCAATGGTAATGTAGACCTATATTCCTCCACGCTGACAAATGGACGATGGGGCACTCCATTTCCATTACCCGGTACAATCAACACACCAGGTTATGACCAGGTCACCGGTTTTAGTTCGAATCGTCAGATCTTGTATTACCTGACTGCATCCGGAAATAACTTTGTGATCAAGACAGATACCTTCACTTCAGAGGAGAATCAAATCCACCGTGGTGTTTTTACAGGCCC
>DASXWI010000157.1:0-11584 GCA_036503755.1 Saprospiraceae bacterium
GGTATCCTTGCCCATAAGCTTCATCCAGATTAACATAACCTCCGATGGTCACCAATTCTTTACTCTTCGGTATCTGGATGACATCGCCTTCCCTTAGCGTGATATTGGATGGGTGATTCTTATCTTTCAATATATCTGCAAGGTCTATGACAACCAGACCCGTATTATCCACCTGCCTGTAAAGCCTTGCTCCTTCCGGAAAAGCTTCTCCAGTAAGTCCTCCTGATCTGGCAATAAGATCATATATCTTTTCCCGGTCCTGCAACAAAGGATATGTCCCTGGATATTTTACTTCTCCTTGAACTTCAATTGTACGTTGTACTTCATACTCGGGAATGGTCCGTACATACACATGATCAAAAGGTTTTAGCAACATGCTCGAATCCGAATCGTAATTTAATTCAAAGCCTCTTTCTATCCCCGTTGTATATTGTTCAATACGTAAACTCTCTCCTTTATCAAATTCAGAACGAGCAACATCAATACGATCATTGTCCGCTTCAAATTCAAAGCCTCCGGCAAGACTTATCAAGTCTCCCAGGCGCATGCCTGGCCCAAACGAAAAGACTCCAGGATTTCGCACGGCTCCGTAAATAGAAACCGTTATTTCATCACGACGACCTCCTTTGTCGTATATGTGAATCTGATCTCCTGCTTTGATCTCCACGTTTGCCTCAGACATTGGATCTTCCAAAGCTTTCTTCAGATTGAGGTGAATATATTCTATGGTTTTAGGTTCTCTTGGATTGTATCTCATGATGTATCCCAGGTCTGTGGCATCTGGTAATCTTCCACCGGCTAGCACTATAGCATCTTCCAGTCTTAATCTCCCTTCAGGATTA
This sequence comes from Saprospiraceae bacterium, assembly GCA_036503755.1. Lineage (GTDB taxonomy): Bacteria > Bacteroidota > Bacteroidia > Chitinophagales > Saprospiraceae > Opimibacter. Next base: position 843 of record DASXWI010000157.1, read on the forward strand.
AAAGCAAATGTATCCGGATTTTTTACTGCTCCCACCACAGAAAAGAAAGCAGGATCAACAAATGTTTTCAAGGTTAATACATAAACTTCATCTTGATTATTTAATACCACATTTGCAGGAGACGCAGGGTTGTCCAGAATAGTTTGAAAATTAATTCTTTCAAATTTGAATGTACTGTCAGCCTGAAAACGCAACAGGTATCCAAAATCGAGTCTTGCATCTGGTTTCAAAATACTTCTGTCAAGCAAATCTGAAACTTTCATTCCATCTCTCTTTTCGAACCTGCCGGGATATGCCACTGCGCCACTGATACTAACTGTATTGTTTGCACTTACCCCAATGGTTTTTATATCAATGATATCCCCATTGTATAAAATATAATCACCTCCATTTTTTACTAACTCTTCAAGATTGACATTGGTTATAATGCTTTTATTTCCCATGAAACGGGTAATCTGGACAAGCCCGAGATAGGCTTCTGGTTTTGCACCACCTGCATACTCCACCAATTTTGATAGATTCTCCTTATCCAGAAGTTCGTAGGACATAGGCCTGACAACCGCTCCCCGTATTGTAACTACCTTCTGAGCTACCGGAATATGGATATAATCATTGTCCTGCAGAAAATAATTTTTAGCTACGCCTGGATTATTCATGAATTCATATACATCCAGAGGGATCGTTTCTTTTCCACGAATGACTTTGATCCTTCTTACTGAACCAATTGGTGTCGGTCCACCTGCTGCACTTATCACATTGAACGCAGTATTTATACCTGGCATCGTAAATGAACCGGTAGTGACGGCTTCACCAAATACATTCACAGTCATATTCCTGGCTTTCACAAGCGTCACCTGAAATTCACCCCTGCTGATGACATGATATTGGCTATAGCGTTGAAATAAAAGTTCTTTTGCATCACCGAAGGTTAGTCCCTTCAAAAGAATTTTTGGAAGCCTGTCACCAGGTTGTACAAATCCATCCGGATTAATTTCAAGCACATTCTCAAACTGCGATCTTCCAAAACCTACTACGCCAATTCTGTCTCCGGTACCCAATACATATGTATTTGAAGCTACCAGGTCCTCCCCTTTTTGGTAAACAGACAATGTGTTGTTTTTGAAAATCTCCTGGCCATAAATAACTACCGGTTTCAATTCTTCAACTACCGGTTTTTCGGGTGGTTTTGGTGGCTCAAGAGGTTTTACCTGCTTTTGCTCTTCCACAGGTTTATGGATCGTGATTACGGTATCAGCCCTGGCCGCGAAATCAGCTTCAATCTCCTTCACGGTTTCCAGAATAACATCCTGGAATCTTTCCAAATCGTTTGCGGTGAGTTTGTCGGGATCAATTCCTTTGGCCATCAACCTTGCTCTCAGCGTGTCCTCAGGAATCCCTGTCTGAGCAAGCATATCTCTGGCTTGAGCCTCGGTCAGTTGTACCTGGCTATACCCTGATGGCATAAAAACCAACAGACCGAAAATGAGTATTATAACTGATCTTACAATATACTTAAGCATGCACACCATTTTTGCCTTTGCGGCTCAGTCTTTTTCAAGAACTTCCCTGAAATATTTCAATGTTTGCACCAAGCCTTGAGCTCTTGGAATTTTTGGTTCCCATCCCAAAAGCTTGCGGGCAAGGGTGATGTCCGGTTGACGTACTTTCGGATCATCCTCCGGTAATTCGCGGTAATCGATGTACGCCTTATTATTTCCAACCAATTCAAGGATTTCTTTGGCTAGTTGCATAATGGTGATTTCATCCGGGTTTCCAATATTGACTGGCATTGAATAATCACTATGCAATAACCTGTATATACCCTCTACCAGGTCATCCACAAAACAGAATGACCGGGTCTGGCTTCCGTCACCGTAAACCGTTAACCCTTCACCTCTCAAAGCCTGTGCCATAAAGGCTGGTAAGGCTCTTCCATCCTCGATCCGCATCCTGGGTCCATACGTGTTGAAAATCCGGACAATACGCACTTCCACACCATGAAACCGATGGTATGCCATTGTGATTGCCTCCATAAACCGTTTGGCCTCATCATAAACGCCACGAGGGCCAATTGGGTTGACATTTCCCCAATAGTCTTCCTTTTGGGGATGGACCAATGGATCGCCATAAACCTCTGATGTTGAAGCTATTAATATCCTTGCCTTCTTTGATTTGGCTAATCCTAACAGGTGATGGGTACCCAGTGAACCTACCTTAAGTGTCTGGATCGGCATTTTAAGGTAATCTATCGGACTGGCAGGAGAGGCAAAGTGCATGATGAAATCCAGCTCACCCGTAATATGGACATACTTGGTAATATCGTGATGGTAAAACTCGAAATGCTCATCCGGAAAGAGGTGCTCGATATTACTCATGGAACCTGTTAAAAGGTTGTCCATTCCTATTACATGATAGCCTTCCTTCAAAAAACGATCACAGAGGTGCGACCCGATGAAGCCGGCCGCGCCGGTGATTAGTACCCTTTTCAATACCTTTAGTTGAGATTTTAAAATTTATGCGAAGCGCTAAGATACTAGAAATAAGCTTTTTGACCCGGTTGATGCTCCCATTGATCATGCTTTGGAGCGCCGGTACAGTTGCGCAGAACATCAAAAGAATCAACCTTTTAGAATTTAAATATGGTTTTCATGTTCCTTCTGCTAACCTCGCTGAGCGATTTGGATCAAGTAGTGATATCGGGGTAACGATTCAGTCCGTCAGTGCAGAGTCAAGGGTGTTTTTTGGGCTAGAGGGGATGTATTTTTTTGGCAATAATGTAAAAGAGGATGTTCTTGCTCAGTTAAGGGGATTTGATGGCACAATCATTGGCATAAATGGAGCTCCTGGAGATGTCAATCTAAAGGAAAGGGGCTTTTACCTTGGCCTCAACGCCGGTAAAATCTTCCCTACTACATCCAATAAGAGCAAATTGACTGGTATCAGGGCACAAATCGGTGGCGGATTATTACAACATAAAATCCGCGTCCAGGACAATGCTGAAACAATAACTTCACTAAGCAAAGAATACCTTCCTGGATATGATCGCCTCAGTAACGGCCCTGCTTTTCATCTTGGATTAGGTTATCATTACCAAAGTCCAACCGGCAATTTCCATTTCCACATCATGGGAGATTTATATGGAGCCCAGACAGTGTCACGCAGGGATCTTGATTATCCTACAGGTCAATACCTGGATACCAAGAAGACTGATGTGTTAGCAGGTGTAAGTATTGCCTATGTGGTCATCATCAGTAGGGCTACTACATCAGACACTATTTATTATTAAACTGATGGCCTGGTTCGTCTATTATTGCCTGATGTACCTTTTTGTAGCAGGAATTCATGTTTGGTCTTTTTGGAATAAAAAAGCGGAACAGTGGGTATCAGGGCGTAAAAACTGGGTAACCCAACTTCAACAATTACCTGCGAAAAAAAATCAACGGATCTGGTTTCATGTTTCAAGCCTCGGAGAATTCGAACAAGCCAGACCCGTCATCGAAAAGCTCAAGGAAAAGAATAACGAACTTGATATCATTCTCACTTTTTTTTCACCAAGCGGTTATACAATCCGTTCTGCTTATTCACAGGCGAATGTTTATTATTTGCCGGCTGATATTCCTGGTAATGCTGCAATGTGGGTTGATATAGTGAAACCGGATTTTACGGTTTTCGTCAAATATGATTTATGGCCGGGTTATTTAAGGGCACTGGTCAAAAGAAAGATTCCAGCTGTTTTGATTTCTGCACACTGGAAACGATCCCATAAGTTTTCCTCTTGGAACCTGCCTCCAACGAAGGCCCTACTCTATAGTTTCAAACAAATTTTTCTTCAACAAGGAGATGATCTTGATTATTTCCGAAGCAAAGGATTTCTGAATCTCAGTATTGCTGGAGATACTCGCATTGACCGTAGTCTTCAATTACCTAAGGAAGCAGCATCCAAAATTCCAGATGCATTGAAAAATTTACCCCCATTTGATCTTGTAGCGGGCAGCACATGGCCGGCGGATGAAAAGCGGATATCAGAAGCCATACAACAACTAAACCTGAAATTGCTAATTGCTCCACATGATACATCTGAAGAGAGCATTGAAAGGGTTGTCAATGCTTTTCCGTTTCCAGTGACTAAACTTTCATCTTATAAACAAGGGGATCCATTACCCAAAGTAATGATCGTGGATAGCATTGGTTTGCTCGCTTATGTTTATTCGTTAGGAAAAATAGCTTATGTCGGTGGTGGATTTGGAGCAGGTATTCATAATACTCTTGAACCAATGGCCCACGGAAAGCCTCTTATTTTTGGCCCTGCCTTTGGAAAATTTCCTGAAGCTGTAACAATGGTAGAAGAAAAAGCGGCTATTTCAATTAACACCACAGATGAACTTATCAAGGCGATTAACCTTTTCAATCAATCGGATCATGCAAAACGCGCAGGTACGATTGCGTATAGATACCTGGTCGATCATCGGGGTGCCAGTGATAAAGTTGTCAATTATATTGCGAACTCAATACGTAACGAACAAAAAGTATGACATCAGATCAAGACATCAACCTGGTACACGAAAAAGCTAAGCAAGTAAAAGCGCTGGTGATCGGAGATGCCATGCTTGACCGATATATTTATGGTTCAGTAGATCGTATTTCTCCTGAAGCTCCTGTACCGATTCTTTCTCATCAACGAACAGAAATCAAAGCCGGGGGATCAGCCAACGTTGCTTTAAATCTTGCTGCGTGGGGATGTGATACTACGTTGATTGGTCTTACAGGGCAAGATGCCAATGCTGATGTCCTGGCAAGCCTCCTCGAAAAAAACGACATAAAACACCATTTATTCAGAAGTAAATCACGTCCTACAACTATCAAAACAAGAGTTGTGGCCGCTTCCCATCATTTATTGCGGATCGACGAAGAATCAGATCAATACCTAAATGGAATTGAAGAGGATGAAGTCCTGGACCATTTACTGCAGTACATCATTTCAGACAAGCCTGATCTCATTGTGCTTGAAGATTATAACAAAGGGTTGCTGACTGAAAAAGTAATTACTGCCGTGATAGGGAAAGGGCGTGAACTTGGTGTCTTTATAGCGGTAGACCCAAAGGATAAGAATTTTTTCGCTTATCGTGGGGTAAACTTGTTTAAACCAAACCTGAGGGAAGCCAGCCAGGCCGCGCATAAATCGCTTATTGTATCTGATTTAACACAACTCGGTTCAGCCTGGCGAGAGCAGATGGAAGTCCAGACACTGGCGATAACATTAGGTGCGAATGGAATTTATCTGCAAAAAGGAGGTGGAGAAGTCCATGTCCAGCCTGGTCGGGCCATTGATGTAATAGATGTGTGTGGGGCCGGGGATGCAGTGATTTGTTCACTTGCACTAGGCATTATGAGCGGTTTGGACCTCCAATCCTGTGGTTCACTGGCCAATCTTACAGGGGCTTATGTCTGCTCGCACTCCGGGGTTGTAACTGTGGATGTAGCTGCAATACATCAATGGATTTAATCATATTTGTCAAGCGGCTTACATAAATACATTCCAATGATAGGTAAATGTCAAATTTTTCTATTTTTACCCGAAATTCCCCTTACGGACAATACGACTTCCAATTGCCACCTTTAAAGAGTAAAAGCTATTTATTAAAACTAAATTCTGAAAATGATGAAAGTAACTTTACGAATTTCAAGTCTTTTTTTCGGGCTTGTCTTATGGAGCGCAACTGCCTGGGCGCAGCCTGCCAATGATGATTGCGTGGATGCAATCGAATTGGTATATGCTGTGGATGAGGCAAATGCTATATTAGTTGATGGCGACACCAGAGGCGCCATCGCTTCTACGACACCATCAACGGTATGTTCACAATCCTTTTATACAGATGATATCTGGTATAAATTCAGGACTCCTGTGGATTTACCTGCTAACGGAGTAGTGATCAAGGCATATTACAACAATGCTACTAATCCGGATGATCTGACCTCTGTGGGAATGGCTGTTTATGAGAGCTGTGACTTAGATGCATCAGTAATTGCCTGCTATGTAACAGATCTTCCTGAGTTGAATAAAACAGAATTGAATGGAGCCTGCATCGAAGCTGATCGCGAATATGTGGTTCGTATTTGGTCTGGAGGCGCTGATGCTACAACTGAAGGAACCTTCAGAATAGCTGTTTTTGGCAACACCTCTGCACAACCTACCCTGTACTGGGAATCATTCGATGGTGGTCTTGAGGCTAATGGTTGGACTACAGAAGGCACATGCGCTACAGCTGATTCCAATGTTAATGCAGGCTGGAAATACCTACCTGATGGTCTTATTGACAAAGGTGCTTATATCTTCGCAGGAGCAGGTATCAGCTCACCAACCTTATGCGATGGAGCAGTTGGTGTTGACAGTGATTATGATGATAATGCTGGTATCGAAGGTAATTTCGGAGGCGGACCATGTCCAGCTCCTGCTCAGCATATCCTGGTTTCTCCGGAAATCAATACTGCAGATTGGGATGTTGAAGGTCTTTCTTTAATGTGGAACCAGGCCCTTCGTCAATTCCAAAGCACTTATTTCTTTTCTTTCCGTACACAAGATGGGGAGGAGGAATGGTCTGACTGGAAAGATTTTGCCGTCAATACTGAATTTGAAACTAATGGTGATTTCAACAATACAGACGTTCAGCGCCACTTTATGTCAGGTGCAGCAGGTCACGACATGATCCAAATTCGTTTTGTTTACAATGCCAACTATTACATGTGGGCAATTGATGACGTAAGAATCGTTGAAACAGAAGCTAACAACCTCCGCGTTCAGTCCAATTTCTATGCAATTGCTCCTTGGGCCTCTATACCTGCAGATCAGGTATATCCTTATGGTGCCCTTGCTGATATCAGGAATGCCGGTGCTGCTGATCAGACAAATGTTGTCCTGAATCATACATTGGTAAACAGTGATACACAAGAAGAAATCCACAATTCAGACCTTGTTTATGGAACTGTAGTTGCAGATTCTACGTATGAAAACAGGCTTAATCCAGAGTTGGTAGTTGTTCCAACCGTTGATGGAAATTATACAGGTACTTATACAGTTACACAAGACCAACCTGATTTTGATATTTCAGACAATTCGATTTCCTATAATTTCAGTGTAGGTGGAAACACTTTCGGTTTGGAAAATGGTTTCACCAGGTCAGTTGCGGTTGCTGAAAGTGTTTATGATGTAGGTGCGCCACTTTCTTATGCTTTTGGAAATTATTACAGGCCAGTAGTCGATGCAGAAGTTGAGCGTATTGTTTGGGGGGTAAACAACCCAGCTGATATGGTTGATAAGACTGTTCAGATTTATTTGCTACAGTGGACTGACACCAATGGTGACCAGATTGCAGAAAGCGGTGAGCGTAGATTTATCGGCTTCTCTGATTATACATTCAACGGAACTGAAGGTGACAATGCCATCTTCGAAACTGTTCTTGAAAACTTTGACAACCCAGGTGAGCCTATTTGGATGCAAGGTGGATTTGGCTATATCGTTATCGTAGAATACCAGGCTTCTACATCTGATGATCCACAATTCTTTATGTTGGCCAGTGAAGAACGTGATTACAATGCAGCTGTACTTGCTGCTGATACGATGGTAGCATGGGGCCTTGCAGATATGCATACTTATTCTGCTGTACTTGGACATTCTCCAGACGGAAACATTGCTAACATCGATTACGAGGTAACTGAGCTTGATGTGAATGACACACGTATATTCTTTGGCCATGACATCGTGCCTTTGGTACGCGTTATCGTAAAAGGTGTCAATACGGTTGATCAATTACCATTGGACAATAGCATCAGCGCTTTTCCAAACCCTGCATCAGATAAAGTTCAGGTTAAACTTGAATTTACGCAGCCATACAGCGATGTAAAACTCAGACTGATTGACAACCTCGGTCGTGTAGTATACTACAAAGCACTTGATCAGACGATTACCGAACATGTAGAAACCATCAGTGTAAATGATCTGCCATCTGGCAATTATTTACTTCAGGTTGAAACCATCGATGGTCAGCGTTCTGTACCAGTCATTGTGACTAAATAAAAACGAAAGTTTTTAAATCATAAAAAAGGGGATCAGGTGACTGATCCCCTTTTTTATTTACCATCCTGATTTGTCAATCGCAGGACAGAAGTGCATTCCTGAATTTTTGTTCAATCTTTACTATGTAACTTTAGAATAAGGGTAAAATAAGACTGTACGGTTCCTGAGCTTGTCGAAGAGCATTTGAAAATCATTTTGCTCGGTCCCTGAGCTTGACGTAGAGCATTGGGAAATCATTTTGTTCGGTCCCTGAGCTTGCCGAAGGGTGTAAAAAATGGCCCTCCTTTTTTATACCGCCTTTTCGCAAGCGAAAAGGACGGCAAATGACTAGGGGGCTTTGTGCAGTACCCTTCGACAAGCTCAGGGACCGACACCATAAAAATTCGATTTTACCATTCGACAAAAGCATAAACCAATGGCACGATCCGGTATTTTCAATTTTCTGTGTACAAGTCTATTTACAATATGGACTTCTGCAGCCGTTGCACAACCTGCAAATGATGATTGTATAAATGCCATCCAAGTCGTATTAGCCAATAGTGAATCAGAAGCAGTATTGGTTGAAGGGGATACGCGTGGAGCTACAGCTTCCACAACACCTACGTCTGTTTGTTCGCAAAACTATTACACGGATGACGTCTGGTATAAATTTACTACACCCACTGATCTGCCTGTTGAAGGCATTGTGATCAAAGCATATTACAACAACCTCGAAAACCCAACTGATTTGGCAAGCGTTGGGATGGCTGTTTATACAGGTTGTGCAGCTGATGAACTATGGATCACCTGCTATGTCAACGATGTTCCTGAATTGAATACGACCGAGCTTCCCAGTACATGCTTATTGGAAGACCAGGAATACTTAATTAGAATTTGGTCTGGTGGTGCTGATTCAACTACAGAAGGAACATTCCGCATTGGTGTTTTTTTGAACACATCGCTGGGGCCATACTTATGGTGGGAAACATTTGGAGGTGGTTTGGAAGCAAATGGTTGGACTACAGATGGAAGTTGTGCTATTGCTGATTCTAATGCAAATGCAGGATGGAAATATCTTCCTGATGGATTGATTGACAAAGGAGCTTACATTTTTCCTGGTGCAGGGATCAGCTCACCAACATTATGTGACGGTGCTGTAGGAGTTGACAGCGATTATAATGATAATGGTGGAATTGAAAACAACTTTGGTGGAGGGCCATGCCCGGCTCCAGGCAGCCATACGCTGATTTCTCCTGTCATCTATTCCGGTAATTGGAATGTCGCAGGCTTATCCATTAGTTGGACGCAAGCCATTAGGCAATTCCAAAGTACTTTTTTCTTTGCCTTTCGTGTGCGTGATGCAGCCAGCGAATGGAGTGAATGGAATGAAAGAGAGATCAATACAGAATATCCGGTCAATGGTGATTTTGTCTCTAATGAAGTCAAGCGATTCCAAATGCCCGGCGCTATTGGTAAGGATTCGATACAACTCAGGTTCATCTACAATGACAATTATTATTTCTGGGCTATCGATGATGTAAAGATCATTCCGCAAGAATGCTCAAATAGCAGGATATCTAGGTTTTATGCCATTCCTCCTTTTACCATTCTCCCTGGCAACCAGGTCTATCCATTTCCAGTATCAGCAGATGTATTTAATATTGGAGCCTGCCCTATTACTTCTGGACAACTCCAATGCACTGTAGTAGAAGTAAATTCACAAGACACGGTTTACAATGAATCAATATCATTTGGAACAATCCAACCAGACTCTACATTTAATCATCAGATTTTTCCTACGCTCGTTGAATTGCCTGGTTACTCAGGGAATTATAAAATGACGTATACATTAACACAAGATTCGTTGGATTATAATCCTTCTGACAATGAGGTTTCCACTCTGTTTTATGTAGGTGGAAGTACATTCGCGCTTGAAGATGGATTTACTCGCTCTGTTTCTGTAGCAGAGAGCCTCTATGACACTGGCGCACCACCATCCTATGCATATGGAAACTATTTCAGACCGGCATTTGATATAGGAGTCCAAGCGATCGAATGGGGAGTAAACGATCCGGATGAAATGGCTGGTCAAACTGTTCAGATCTATCTTTTACAATGGACCGATGACAATCAAAACGATATTGCTGAAGTAGAAGAACGCCATTTTATTGGTTTCGCAGACTATACCTTCAAAGGGGATGAAGGAGTAAATGTAATCCTGAATACTCCGCTTGAAAACTTTTCAAATCCAGGAGAGCCTGTTATCATGAGAGGAGGATTGGGATACATCGCTATAATTGAGTACCAGGCACTATCTTCAAGTGATCCTCAATTTTTTATGCTAGCCAGTGAAGCCCGGGATTATACTCCGCAGCAAGTAGCAATGGACTCTGCTGTTGCTCATGGGCTCGTTGAAATGCCGATTTATTTCTCTGTGTTAGGCTGGTCACCTGATGGGATTATAACCAATATCGATTATGAAGTAAAAGAACTCGATCCTAATGATTACAGGATATTTTTTGGAAATCAAATTGTTCCAGTTGTCAGGATTGTAATAAACGAAGACATTCCTATAGACGGAGTTGCTTCATTGTCTTCGGATCAGATAATAGCTGTCTTTCCAAACCCAGGTAGTGACAAAGTTCAGGTTAAACTTGAATTTACTCAGTCATACAGCGATGTAAAACTCAGA
>DASXWI010000158.1:0-5391 GCA_036503755.1 Saprospiraceae bacterium
TCATGGGTATTGTGGGAAAACAAATCAAGGAAAAAGGATTAGACGCAAAGGGGTTGAAGACTTTGTTAAAGGATCAGAAAGCCTATCTCAATGAATATTTGCCAAAAGGTATGAACGAAGCCTTGGGCCTGAGTACAAAGCCAGGAATGCAAAAACAAGAACCAGGAAATACACAAGGCACAGGCGAAACTTCTTTCTCAAAATTGCTACCCTGGATAGTACTTTTAATCACGGCTTTAGGCCTCTATTATTTTGTACAGAAAGGATGCAACCCACCGGTGGAAGAGAAGCAGGCATCAGCGCCAGCACCTGTCACCATTGATACCGCTACCTCCAATTATGTAATGGAAAATGACCCTTTCAAAGCATATACGCTTCCTGATGGCACGCTTATAAAGGCTTTGCCTAATTCCTTCACGGGTAAACTGGCAGAATTTCTTGCAAGTAGCGAATCGGGTGAAAAGTGTTTCATTTTTGATCGCGTCAATTTTGAAAGCGGTTCATTCAAAATTGCTGCAGGTTCAGAACGTCAACTTAGACAGCTTGCTTCTTTGCTCAAAGGTTATCCTGAAATCAAGGTAAGTATTGAAGGCCATACGGATGATGAAGGTGACGACAGCAAAAATAAAAACCTGTCAAAAGAACGATCCAGGGTGATTAAAGAATGGCTCGTCGAACAAGAAATCGCTCCAGGTCGGATGGATGCCAAAGGCTGGGGAGAAGAAAAACCTATTGCTTCAAATGATACACCTGGAGGCCGGGAAAAAAACAGAAGGATCGAAGTTTGCGCAATCAAAAAATAAACTGACTATGCTGTTTTTGTAGTCTTGTTTCCCCATTTTTTAAATCCATAATAGAAAGGCAACCCAATCACCATTAAGATAAGGCCAGCAATAGCTTGTTGGGGTCTGCCTATCAATGTGCTGCCAAGAAACCATAATGAGATTCCAATAAAGATCAAGGGCGTTATAGGAAAGAAAAGCACTTTGTAGGCTGTACCTGAAGGTTTACCAAACTTTCTTCTAAACATAAAAAGTGCAATTGCCCCAAGGGTCATGAAGATCCAATCCATGAATACAACATAGGTGGCAAGGTTTTCAAATGTTCCCCAAAAAACGAGCAGTACGCCGGCCCAAATGCTTTGCAATGCGATAGCTTTGAGAGGTGTTCCAAACCGAGGATGAATATCTGCCAGCCATGGAAAAAACACCTTGTCTGCCCCCATCACAAAATAAATCCGGGGTGCAGAAAGTGTAAAAATTCCTGCAGTACCTATCGTGGAAAGTGAAATCAATGCTGCAATGAACATCCCCCCAATAGCAGTGACTTTAAGTAAAGCATCGGTAGCCACGGCTTTGGATGTTGAAATCTCTTCTATAGTCAACACTGACAAATAAGCCATGTTGACTAACACATAGGTAGCTGTCACGACCACTGCACCCGTGATCAGTGCTTTTGGTAATACTTTGTTTGCATTCAAAACTTCACCCCCGACATAAGAAGCATGATGCCATCCACCATAAGACCATAGGACCCCGACCAATGCAAGCCCAAAGGAAACTCCTACAGTTTCATCCCTGACAATCCCAAGATTATGCGAAAGCTGTTGACCATACGTAAGACAAACCAAAACAATAAGTCCTATGCCAACTACTTTGAGGACGGTCATCAAACTTGAAAACATGGCTGACCATTTTACGCCTACAATATTGATTACTGTGACCAGCAGCAATGCCCCCAAAGCCAAAGCAACCTGCGCTTGATCACCAATACCGGTCAGTGAACTAAAATACCTGGCAAAAGCAATGCATAACGCTGCGATGGCACCTGAAGTGATGACTGTCAAAGATGTCCAGCCATAGAGGAAAGCCACCAGGTCACCATAAGCTTCTCTTAGATAAATATACACGCCTCCTGTACCTGGAAACCTGCTTGCCAATTCTGCAAAACTTAAAGCTCCTGTAAGCGCTACAGCACCCCCAATCAACCATACGATCATGACCTGGCTACCATTAGAGAGTTGACTGGCGACATCAGCAGGTGAAATGAAAATCCCTGAACCGATGCAAGAACCGATAGCAATCATTGTCAGGGCGAAATACGAAATCGATTTTTGTAGAGGTACAGCCATTATAAAGGAGATGTCATTTGATAGAAAGATAGAATTAAATTTGTAGGAGAGGCAAAATCCATAATCAGGATTAAACGCAATTGTATTGAGCTATCATCGTGTCCATATTTCTTTTAGATACCTGGCGATCTTTCTCCTTGGCGTCATGAGTCTGCTTGGCAATGCACAGCAAATCCAACTCAATCAACTCGATTTGTTAAATGGGAAGAAGAAAGCAGTCATTCCTTTCCGTTATGTGCATCATTTCATAATCGTGGAAGCCAGGATCTATGGAATACTTCCTTTGCAGTTCATTTTTGATACTGGGGCAGAACATGTAATCTTGTTTAAAAGGGAATATACTGACCTGCTCAATGTACCTTATGATCGCCGGATTCCTGTGTTGGGTTCAGATATGAGTCGAGAAATATATGCCCTGATTGCCCGCAACGGAGTCATTGAGGTAAATGGCCTTGCTCCAAAGCCACATGATATGCTCGTGCTGGAAGAAGATTACTTCAATCTTGATGAAATGATTGGGACACAGGTGGCCGGCTTGCTTGGAGGTGGATTTTTCAAAAACCTGATTGTCCACATTGATTATAAAAAGAACCAAATCGTGCTTTATGATCCTGCTTACTTTGAAGCACCTGATCATTACATGATTCTACCGATTAGAATAAAAGCCAACAAACCATACATCAAGGCCGAAGCAAGTTTGAATGACGGATCTGTTGTACAGGTTGATCTACTTGTTGACACGGGGGCAGGTGTTCCTCTTTTACTTCACAACAATTCGGATCCCGGATTACATCTTCCTGACCAGTATATTAAAGGAAAACTTGGTGTCGGCCTGGGTGGATATCTCGAAGGATATATTGGTCGGATTCAAAAATTATCTCTTGGAGAATATGAATTTCCGGATGTATTGACCAGTTTTCAGAATGTGGACCAGGCGTGGCTATTAGATAAAGACAAATTTAGAAATGGCATACTTGGCAATGAATTGCTAAGCCGCCTTGATATTTACTTTGACTATAACAATAGTCAGATTATGATCAAGCCCTATAAAGCAAGGCAAATACCATTTACCATGGACCGGAGCGGGATGATTCTTTTTGCTTATGGTCCTGAGTTTAACCAGTATGCCGTCAGGGATATCATTGAAAACAGCCCCGCCCAGGAGGTGGATATCCGGATCAACGACGTGCTCCTGAAGATACAAGGGGCGGAAAGCAAATATTTCACGCTCGACGGCATCAATAGGCTCCTTCAAAAAAATCCGGGCAAAAAGATCAGGCTGGAGCTTCGGAGAGGGAATGAACTTATACGTAGGAAGCTAATCCTTCGGGACTTAATCTAAACCGCCTGGTTTTGGAACGGGGGCTATCCTATAGAAAAGAATTAAAAATATTTTGGAAATCAGCTATATAATCCTACCTTTGCCGGCCATTTAAGCATTATTTCAACAATCATTACAGTCATGTACGCTATTCTAGACGTCAATAACAGGCAGTATAAGGTAAAACAAGGCCAGGAGATTTATGTAGATCTTCAAACGGCTGAAGTGGGCGCAGATCTTACGTTTAACAAAGTATTACTTGCTGATAATGAGGGAAGTATCCAGGTTGGTACCCCTAACCTGCCGAATGCATCCGTTTCCGCAAAGGTCCTCGACCATGTAAAAGGAGATAAAGTGATCGTATTCAAAAAGAAAAGGAGAAAAGGATATAGGGTGAAAAATGGCCATCGCCAGCAATTCACCAAAATCCGTATCGACAGCATTACCATTTAACATTAGACAGAACATCATAAAATACTGATAAAATGGCACATAAGAAAGGTGTAGGTAGTAGTGATAATGGACGGGACAGTAAAAGTAAACGCCTGGGTGTGAAGCTTTTTGGGGGTCAATCCGCCATTGCAGGTAATATCATCATCCGCCAGAGAGGCACCAAATTCCACCCGGGTAGGAATGTGGGCGTCGGCAAAGATTTTACCCTTTACGCCCTTACTGATGGAACAGTTACGTTCCAAACGAAAAAACGCGACCGTACCTTCGTAAGCGTTTTGAATGACGGCACCCCGGAAGCCTGATTCCAACAGTCATTCGAATAGAGTATATCGTTTTTTAATAAAGCCGGATCCGTACAACGGGTCGGGCTTTCTTATTTTAAAGCTATCCATAGGGATACCCCTCCCCTTCAGTGTCCTTCATCCAGGCACGGCCTGATCTTCACCAAAGATCAGGTAACCCACAATTGCACCCATTTCACCTAATTTCGCATGATGAGTTACCTTAAGACAACTTTCCTGGCATTTTACTTTTTAAGCCCATTCTCTGTACTTCTTGCACAACTTCCTCCTGGTTTTGAATGGGAGCAAGAAGACCTTATCTGTAAAGAGCAGGAAAAAGCTGAATTTCATCTCCATACACGCGGTCAGCGTGCTCCCTTTGCTGACCAAACAGATATTGTATATCAGTCCATGCACTGGGAGATAGACCCTGCGCAACGCTATATTAAAGGAGAAATAATCTATTCCTTTAAAAGCAAAGTAAATGGCCTTACGGAGTTTCATCTTGATCTTACTAATGATCTCCATGTTGATGGAATATTTCGCAATTCAACCCCACTCACTTTTTTGCATTCCAGTGATCAGGTCTTGACGATTTCATTAAACAAGACGTTGAATATTGATGATGCGGATACGATCAGGATTCAATACCAGGGAGTACCTCCCTCAAATGGATTTGGTTCGTTTGAACAAGACGTGCATGCAGGACAACCAATTATCTGGACGCTTTCCGAACCTTATGGAGTCCGGGATTGGTGGCCTGCAAAACAAGACCTGGTAGACAAAATTGATTCACTCGATATCTATATTACGACTCCATTAAACCTACTCGCAGCCAGTAATGGAAAACTAGTATCCATCACCGAAGAAAATGGAAAACTTGTGCACCATTGGAGCCACCGCTACCCTATTGCATCTTATCTCGTAGCCTTGGCCGTTACCAATTATACCGCATACAGCCATTACTTGCCTATTGCGAATGGAGACACGATTGAAATCCTGAATTATGTTTACCCGGAAGGATTACTACAAAGTCAGATGGCAACAGAAAGCTCCCTGGATATCATGGCATTGTATAATGAATTGTTTGGAACATACCCCTTTGCAAAAGAGAAATATGGACATGCGGAGTTTGGCTGGGGCGGAGGAATGGAACATCAGACAATGAGTTTCATGGGAGGATTCAGTTTTGGTTTGCAAGCGCA
>DASXWI010000159.1:0-5735 GCA_036503755.1 Saprospiraceae bacterium
ATTGATTTTACTTCAGATTATGCCATTGGGTTTGCTCAACTCATGGCTACCCTCAGTATAACTCCAGGTACTGCATTCAAACCTGAAGGCCCACCATCCGCTTCAAGTTCAGGTAGTGATACCGGCCGGACAGATGCTGCAAAGGAAACCCATGACAAAGAAAAACGTGACAATGCACATTGGGAAGAAGCATGCAGGGTAAACACGATTGCTTCATACAAGAAGTACCTGAAAGAATTTCAGGATGGCTTGTTTACGGACGAAGCTAAATTGATGATCAAGCAACTGGAAGTCGAGCAGAAAGAAGAGGAACTTGAAGCATTGCTCTGGCAGAAGGCGAAAAACGAAAACAACAAAAACCTGTTTCAACATTATCTCCAGGAATATCCACAGGGTAATTATAAAACACTAGCCTTAGCCGCTATTGCTGAATTTGAAAAAGAAGAACGTGAAGAAGAGAGGAAGCGGAAGGAAATAGCGCAAAGGCAGGAACAGGAACGTGCTCAAAAGGCTAAAGAAGAAAAAGAACGCCAGGATGAAATTGATCGCGAAAAAGCAGTAAAAGCCAAAGAAGAAAAAGAAAGGCTTGCCGCGATTGAACGCGAACAAGCTCAAAAGGCAAAAGAGGAGAAAGACAGACTTGCTGCTATTGAACGCGAGAAAGCACAAAAGGCTAAAGAGGAGAAAGAAAGGCTTGCCGCCATTGAACGCGAAAAAGCACAGAAAGAAAAAGCAGAGAAAGAGAGGCTTGCGGCTATCGAGCGTGAAAAAGCACAGAAAGAAAAAGCAGAAAAAGATAGACTTGCCGCGATTGAGCGTGAAAAAGCACGTCGTGAAAAAGAAGAGCAAGACAAGATAAAGAAAGCAGAAAAGGAAAAAGCTTTACTGGCTAAGCAACAGGAGAAAGAACGTATTGCCCGTGAAAGGCAAGCTCAAGGTCTTCCTCCGCTGAAAGAAGGTCAAGGCAAGAAATATGCAATGATTGCAGCAGGTGTATTATTACTTGTCTTTGCTGCATGGGGGATTACCAGGAAAGGGCCGAAAGGGGATGATCGCGGTGCCTGGAAAGATGCTTTGGCTAAAAATGACAGCACAGCTTTTGCATCCTATATGGCTGAATTTCCGGAAGGGAAATATTATACCCTGGCGAAGGAACGTATTGATTCCCTCTATTGGGTAAACAAGACCATTCAAGATAGCCTGAAAGCCATAGAAGCTGCAAAACTTGCAGAAGCAACTCCTAAAAATGAACCTCCACCAGTAACTCCAGAAGTTGAAGAAGTCAAAAAAGCTCCAGAACCTAAACCAGTTACAGAAGCTAAGCCTAAAACAAATACGCAGACCAAACCAAAAGCCACTACCCCAACCACTAAGCCTGCTACCAAGCCTGATAACAAGCAGAGTACTAAAACTGCTGATAAGCCTGCAAAAGTTGTCCTCGGTCAGGAATATGGCGGAGGGATCGTCATCTATGCCTCTGCCAATGGTGAACATGGCATGATCGTCTCTTCAAAGGAAGTAGGGAATGTCAATTGGGAAAAAGCACAAAAAATATGCGCCGCTTATAAAGTCGGGAATACCGGAGGCTGGCGCCTGCCTTCCAAAGATGAACTAAACATCATCTATCAAAATCGTAAGCACCTCGGCAATTACACCAAGGGCAATTATTGGAGCGCAACAGAAGAAGGCAAGAACAGCGCCGTCACGATTAACTTCTCCAATGGTAATCAGACCAAAAGTAATAAGCAGTCTGATTTTGCGGTGAGGGCGGTGCGACCTTTCTGATGGCTTAAAGCCATCAGGGGCATAGAGCATAGAGCATAGAGCATAGAGCAGAGGGCAGAGGGCAGAGGGCATCTCCCACATTCTACTCACGATTCACGATTCACGATTCACGATTTACTCACAACTCACTTTTCGATGGGCTTTACCCATCGCTATTTTATGTAAGCCTTTCAGGCTTTTGTGTAATTCATGTTATTCATTACACCATCATCCCCCACTGATCACTCACGCCTCACGACTGACGCCTCACGATTTACTCACAACTCACGACTCACGACTCACATTATTCATTACACCATCTTCCCCACTGATCTCTCACAACTCACGACTGACGTCTCACGTCTCACGACTGACGCCTCACGATCTTTTAACATTTAACAATTACCTTTTAACAGGTTTTCCTAAATTTAGGGATGAGCACGCCAATCCGAAATCGATTCAAATTTATTTTCCTGCTGTCCATTGCAATATGTACAAGCTTCAGCGCCAATAGCCAGGTCCTTGAAGTTGGTCCCGGATATCCTTATGCGTCATTGGCCGAAGCAGCAGATGTAGCTGTCCCTGGTGCCACGATACTAATCCACGAAGGGACTTACCCTGGTGGTGTATTTATCGAAAACTTACAAGGCACTATAAATGATTGGATATACATTTTTGCAGCACAGGGAGAGAGTGTGATCTTTGAGGGTGGTACAAATGCAATGCAATTTACGGATGCCGCTTATCTCCAAATCCACGGAATCATCTTTCAGCATCAAACCGGGAATGGAGTAAATATTGATGATGGTGGGTCATACGAAACTCCGTCTCATCATATAACTATTGATCATTGCACGTTCAGAGACATGAATGTATCCGGCAATAATGATCTATTGAAATTATCTGGCATTGACTATTTTGAAGTTCGACAATGTACATTCCTGAATGGTGCAGCAGGCGGAAGCGGAATAGATATGGTGGGTTGTCATGATGGTAGTATTTATGATAACCATTTTGAAAACCAAGGTTCGAATTCAATCCAGGCGAAAGGAGGTACCCGGAATATCCGAATTGAAGGAAACTTGTTTAAAAATGGAGGTGCGCGTGCCGTTAATCTCGGTGGCTCAACAGGACTACAGTTTTTCAGGCCTTTAGATGCACCCTATGAATCTGCAGAACTGAAAGTTTATTCCAATGTGTTCATAGGATCGGAAGCACCGATTGCTTTTGTTGGGACCGTCAATACAGAAGTGGTCAACAATACCATTTACTTGCCCACCAAATGGGTGATGCGCATTCTCCAGGAAACAGTTGACACGAGTCGCTTTCCACCATGTGGTTACAATACTTTTCGAAATAACATTGTATACATCGATAACCGTGTCAATGTGGAATGTAACATTGGACCTAACACGGCTCCTGAGACATTTACTTTTTCCAATAATCTGTGGTTTCATTCGGAAAACGGATTTTGGCTGGGCCCGGATCTTCCTGCAACGGATGAAGACAACATCATTGGAGAAGACCCCCTCTTTGAAAACACTTCATCTGATAATTTTGCACTGTTAGAGAACAGCCCTGCGATTGGAAACGGTCTTGATGTCAGCGAACCCGGCATTGATTTTGCCTTAAAGTGGTTTCTGAGTCCAAGGTCAATAGGAGCTCATGAAGGTGGAAAGATAACTGGGATAGAAAATATAATTTCTTCGAAGGAGAATCAATTCACAGCATTTCCAAATCCTGCCAACGAAATATTAACCATTTCATTAAATGCGCCTGTTGAAAAAGGAATATTGTCTTTAGTTTCTATCACAGGAAAAAATGAAATCCGAAAGGAATTAGGAACCAAAGAAAAATCTCAGACAATCCAGTTTACTATTCCTACCGACCTTCATGGCATTTACATGCTTATCCTTGAAGGAAAAGGAATTCATGATTCACAGATGATCATCATTGATTAATGACCCGTAAATTGAGATTGCACATTATTCTATAATTTCTACCACCCCATAAACCCTTGCTTCACCACCGAGATTTTTCAATACATTACTAGTTACACCGGTCGCATCGAATTTCACATGATGCAAATGAAGATTGCCTTGGTTTTGAATAAGGTTTGTGCATGCGCCAGTGAATGATAAGTCATGCAGATGAACCGTCTTGCCACTATTGATGACAATCCCTGCACCTGAAACCACACAATTGACAGGTGCCTGACCTGGCAAGACGTTGACCACAACAATGTTCTTATTGATGATTAGCTGACTGGTTAGCTGAAGTGTGGTGTTAGCTGGTAATTTCAATTTGATCGTGTCTCCTTCATTTGCACATGCTATTGCCTGGCGAAATGTTCCAAATCCGGCATCATAGGCATTTGTAATCGTTTTGACGCATGGTATAGGAACAAATTTGGAAAGCAATTTTACATAAGATCCCTGGTTGGAAATTGAAGTCTCAGTGACTTCCCATGAATTTTCAGGCCAGCTTGTATTCCAGTCTTTGTATGATTTAAGGGAAGGCTGCAATTCCGGAGGTGAGATATCTCCATTGTAGGAAGGATCGGGATGATAATGCGGATTGAATCCTCCAGGTTGATAGCCTGGTGCGGGACCAGTAGGAGATGTCAAGGCATTATCATATTCAGTCCCATCGGCAAACCAGCTATGATACATTTCATTGGCACATTTTTCTGCTCCGTAATCATACATGTTGGTCAGCATCACCCTGGTGATGGGATTGATCCCATGCAAGAAATTGACATAACCAGCAGCAGCATCGCGATAGACCTGTGTATTTGCATTGATGCCATACTCGATGACATTGTAAAACATCGAACCAGTGTGACCTCTTGGCCGGTTACTTCCCCAGACATTGTCCCAGTTGTTCATAAATCCTCTATAAGGACATGATGTACTGTTAATGGCGGGCAAAAGGTGGCCATTATTATTCATCGAATTGGTGAACGATGAACGAATGGCATTCTTTACAGATGTTGTACCGCTTGGAAGTGTTGAATAGTATAACAGTAAATCCTGGATGATACTCTCCCATGCATACCAGAAACTCCACTCATAGGGATGCATCTCATCATAATGATCATCCACATAGGTGCGGTAATTCGTCTGGCCTGTGAGGGCAAACAACATTACCGCTGCCCCAACCTGTGCTGATAATTGTTGATATTCATTTAATTCAGAAGTGTCACTAAAGAATCCTGCATTATTGTAATCTGAATAACCAGGATTACTAATTAGCCAGTTCCATGCATCGATCGCTGCTTGCTTAAGCGTATCCGCATATACCTGCATGGATGGAATGCCTGAAAGGTTACAGGCAATTGCACTCACGGCAAACATACTCGCAGCCGTGCGTGTTGCTGAAGCTTGTGCAGGTCCATACCTTCTGGGTGCAGTATCTGAACTTGGCGGACTGTTGGCCGACCAATCCGGCACTGATACTTTTATCAACATCGAACCATTTGCTTCCTGCATACGAAGCAACCAATCCAACTCCCATTTTACTTCGTCAAGGAGATCAGGTATGCCATTGCCTGATTCCGGAATATTATAATCATCTGTCCAAATCTCCGGGTATTCGATATACGCAAGGCACAGATCATGGATGGGTTCGTAAGCAAAATTGACATACTTGTTGTAATCACCGGCATCAAACCAACCACCCTGAAGTTGTTTTGAAGTACCGGCAACAGGGTTAGTCGCGAGTCGACAATCAAGGTCCTGCAATGGACCGAGATGGCTTGCACCATCATCCCAGTCATATGCATACGCCGGTGTTTTTGCAAAACCGGAGCGCTGATAATAAAACATGCGCACAGCCTGTTTCAATACCGTGTTATATACATCGGCTTTAATGTCAAAATGGAAAGACCTTTTATTATTAGTGATATCATACACATAATATGATCCCGGTGTGGTCACGGAAGAAAAATCAAACCACCAGGCTTTGTCACC
>DASXWI010000160.1:0-4872 GCA_036503755.1 Saprospiraceae bacterium
AAAAATAGTTAAATCAAGAAAGGATGTTCTCGACATCCCGAGTAAACAAAAGCGGATTGAGAAATTACTCAAATCACTTGAGTAGTCTCCACCCCCTTTGCCCCCTTAACGGGGGTACCAAATATTAATATCTATCCCTTACTCCCTTGTACCATTGATCTTTTCGATTGGATAGTTTGCCTTCCGCCCTTCCGCCCTTCCGCCGTTCTGCCCTTCGCCGTTCTGCCCTGAACCTTTTACCTTTATTCCATGAAATATTCCGAAGCGCGTCACAGCATGATCCAGACCTGGGGCCAACTCAGTGCAAAGTGGGGAATCAACCGCACCATGGGGCAGATCCATGCCTTGTTGATGATTTCACCACAACCCATGACCACTGACGACATCATGGTCGAACTCAATGTGTCCCGTGGGAATGTGAGCATGAGCCTTCGAAGCCTGGTAGAGTGGGGCGTTGTTCACAAAGTATATATCACAGGCGACAGGAAAGAATATTACACCTCTGAAAAGGATGCCTGGAAAATGGCCCTTCAGATCGCCAAAGAAAGAAAGCGAAGAGAACTTGACCCAATGATCCAATCTCTACAGAATATCCGGGTCACGGACGCTGAAGACGCATCCCAAACTGAAGTGGATGAAATGAATAAAATGACTACTCAGATACTTGATGTCGCTATGCAATTGGATAAAGTACTGGATATTGGTATACGCTCGGGAGGACAGTCCCTCGTCAGGAAACTCATCAACGTTTTACGTTGATCAGACAGTGAGACAGTAAGACAGTGAGAGGTGTGAGTGTTATTTTTTAAGATTGTTAAGCTTAGGTACAACCTAAGCTTAACAATGATTTTTTAATGGATGGCGAAGCCATCCATTATGCCCTATGCCCTATGCCCTATGCCCTATGCCCTATGCCCTATGCCCTATGCCCTATGCCCTATGCCCTATGCCTCAGCCTTAATTCTTCACCGTTTCCTTCAAATGCGTATCCAGGAACTTGAGAATATCCCCATATCCCTTGATCTCATTTTCTTTCTTGACAAAGCCATGGCCTTCATCAGGGAATACGACATATTCTACAGGCACATTGTTTTTCTTCACCGCTTCTACAATTTCATCTGATTCTACCTGGAGTACGCGTGGATCATTTGCTCCTTGCAACACCATGATTGGTCTTTTTACATTTTGCGCATGGAAGAGAGGTGATATATTGTAGAGTCGTAATGAATCTTCGGTATTTGGATCGCCCATCTCTGCATAAAGGGCATTTTTAAAAGATTCCCAATAAGGAGGAATGGATTTCAATGTCCGGAGCCAGTTGGTCACTCCAAATATATTTACACCTACTTTAAACTCATCCGGTGTAAAGGTCATCGCAGCCATCGTCATGTATCCACCATAACTTCCTCCAATTATCCCAATGCGTTCCCCATCGATATACTCTTGGGAGGCAAGCCAGTTTTTACCTGCAATGCAATCTTTCAAGTCTTTATCTCCATGATTACGATCATCCATTTTGTAGAATGTCTTTCCATAACCACTACTTCCACGGTTATTGACAGCCAGCACTGCATAACCATGATTGACGAGGTATTGAATCAGTGAGAAATAACCGGTTCTGGATTGTCCACCAGGACCACCATGTACCCACACCAAAGCTGGTACTTTATGTTCAGCAGAAGCCTGTAACGGTTTGTAATAAATAGCCGGGATATCAAGTCCGTCAAAAGATTTATAGCGCACTACCTCTGCAGAAACCAGGTCCTCAGGATTGATTTCTTTGTTTAGACTTTGTGTTAGCTTCTTTAACTCTTTCGTTTCAAGATTGTATAGGTAGATATTATTCGGCGCCTTAGATGTACCGATAGATAAACGCATGAGTTTTTCACTATCTGAAATATTTACACCAAGGATATCACCATCGGCAATCTCAGGAAAATTAATTTCCTTTCCAGACGCAGTTTCCTGCACGATTAATTTGTTTTTTCCATCTTCATTAATGGCGATTACCCGATACTTTTCAGTTTCACTGAGATAGCTGTACATCACATCCCAATTGGTTTCAAACAGCACTTTTCGCTCGCCGCTCTGAATATCGTAGCTCACCAGGTAGGCAAACTCCTTTCCGGCATCCGTGACGTAAAAAGCATATTTATTGTCTTTGCTGAAACCGGAAATGTCATAGCTTCCTTTTTGATCAGGCACAGAGATTTCTGTCTTCGCTCCTGTTTCGACATTGACTAAATACAATTCATTTTCACTGGTAGTGATGGTTTTGGAAACGGAAATGGTTTTTTCATCCGCCGAGATCTCGCCAAGATTCAGTCCTTCTTTGTTTTCATAAATTAAAATGGGCTTCCATTCGCCAATCACCATTTTGTAGAGATCAAAAAACTTGGGGTCACGGACATTTGATGTGTAGAACATTGATTTATTGTCTTCACTCCATTTTGAAAAACCAGTCTTTTCCTGTTCCCCTGGAGTCAGATCGGTTGTTTTACCGTTCTCTTCCATCAGGTAGATGTGACTTATTTCATTTCCTCCTTTGTCTGCAGAATACAACAAGCCTGCAAAACCAGGTACATAATCAATCCCGTAAAATGATTCTACCGAAGAGTTGGTCAGTTGTTTTTTACTATTATCTGCAAGGTTGATTTCATAAAGGTTAAAAATGCCGGATTCATCACTGTTGATGAGCAGTTTTGTTTCGTCATCGGAGAAATTGCCCCCGGAAAACCTGGTATTAGCATAAAACTGTTCAATGGAATATTGGACAGGTTGACGGGTTTCCTTTTCTTCTTTGCAGGAAGAAAGCACAGATAAAGTAATCAAAAGGAATAGAAGGTTTTTCATAGAATGAAAAATTTAAGGCTAAGGCTGAGGAAGCTCAGACTGAGGGTTGAAATGAATGAATGAAAGTATGTTTTTTTTCAATTGACCAAAGTAGCCAATTGAAAACCCGGGAGAATAAAGTTTAGATGAGTGAATCCTTTTAGGCTACGTATTACCAGATTGGTAAGGTTAACAAGCCTGTATGGACAAGTTCAATAGGCATAAAAAAGGCCCGGAGTTGTTCCAGGCCTTTTATGTTTTCTATAGTGACTTATACAGTCATAATATCTTTTTCCTTAGCCGTAATCAGGTGATCAATAGCCTCTGAATGTGACTTAAGCATATGATCGACATCGGCTTCTTTCTTTTTACCCATGTCTTCAGGATATCCATCCTTGATCTCTTTCTTGATCGTATCCATCACTTTATGCCTTATGTGACGAAGTGCTACTTTGGCTTCTTCACCAACAACCTTAGCTTGTTTGACAAGATCGCGACGGCGCTCTTCAGTCAGTGGTGGAATGGAGATCCTAATGATCTCACCATCATTCATTGGTGTGATACCAAGGTTAGCAGCAAATATGGCTTGTTCAATTTTTGCAAGCATCCCTTTTTCCCAAGGCTGAATCGTAATCGTCCTCGCATCGGCAATACCTACATTGGCTACTTGTTGTAATGGTGTGTTACTTCCATAGTAATCCACCAAAAGGCCATCAAGCATACTAGTGTTAGCTTTTCCGGTTCTGATTTTAGTGAGCTCCTTTTTCAGGTGGTCGATGGCATGGTCCATTTGTTCCTGTCCGTGCGCAATGGCATTGTCTATCTGTACATGCATGGGAATAGCATTTTGATGATTATAAACGGTCCTTTCTTAAGTTGAAAGGGTTGTTAGTCGCGGCCAAAATACGAAAGGATAAAATAAACCAGCATAGCCACTGAAGAAAGCGCAGCAACCAGGTAGGTCATTGCAGCCCATTTCAGGGAGTCTTTTGCATAGTCATATTCCGTACCTCTCGTGGTACCGGTGTTGTCCAACCAAACTAATGCTCTGCGGCTGGCATCAAACTCAACCGGTAAAGTGATTATGCTAAACAATGTCGTGATCGCCATGGCGATGATCAGAATAAGCAATAATTGAGGGAATGTTCCCAATAAAAATATGGCGGCCATAAATCCCCATTGTTGCGCTACAGCTGCAATTTTCACTACAGGGACAATAGCACTCCTAAGGCGAAGCATGCTATAATTTGTTTCATGTTGTACAGCGTGACCACATTCGTGTGCGGCAACTGATGCAGCAGCTACTGATCGACCATTAAATACTTCAGGACTCAGACTTACCGTCTTTGTTTGTGGGTTGTAATGATCTGAAAGGAATCCCTCGCCTTGTACAATCTGCACATCGTGAATACCATAGTGATCCAGCATAGCAGCAGCCACCTGGTGTCCGGACATGCCATTGGAAAGACCAACCTGGCCATATTTATGAAATTTGGATTTCATCCTGCTTTGTACCAGGAACCCGATAAGCGCTATTGCACCAACCAATACTAAATAACCTACTCCCATTTTTTTGTTGTTTCGTTAGTCAACCCGAGGGTTGTTTTTGTGAATTCGATATATAAATGCAAAAATAGCCCAAGAGGTTTCAATTAACCTTTCTCGACTATTTAAAATTATTCCTCAGACCCAATCCATTCGAACCCGGTATACGGCATCAAAGCTGCCGGGATACGGATTCCTTTTTCAGTTTGGTTGTTTTCCAACAACGCGGCTACAATCCTTGCTAAAGCCAGCGCACTGCCATTCAGGGTATGTACCAACTGTGTTTTTCCTTTTTCATCCTTATACCGCACTTTCATGCGATTGGCTTGAAAGGTTTCAAAATTAGATACTGAGCTCACTTCCAGCCACTTCTGTTGAGCAGCCGCATAAACTTCAAAATCATAGGTTGTTGCAGATGTAAAACCCATATCACCTCCACACAAGTGCAGGATTCGATAAGGCAGTTCAAGACTTTCCATCAGGTGTGAGACATGT
>DASXWI010000161.1:0-1564 GCA_036503755.1 Saprospiraceae bacterium
TGAAGCTCGAATCAACCAGTAGAATGGCTCTGCATGATGATCGACTGACGGATCATGCTTTTCATAGTATGTGCCCAATCCTGCCTGGGCCCTAAGGCCAATACCTTTCCATTGAATATCATCTGGTCCGGATAAATATTCCATAGCGACGAATCCATTTATGTTTTCTCCGTTATTCATCCTAAGAGAAGGTGCATATACTAATCTGACTTCTTGTTGTATCCTTCCCACATCAAAATGATATGATCCGGTAAGTACACTGCGCCATATTTTCCCAGGTTGGGATCCTGTTGATTGTTCATTGGATGCACTTACAGGACCTGCATTGGTGAGGCTGACACCAAATGTATAAATGGGCTCCGACGCGGGTACAAAAAACTCTACTGTATTCGATTGGCATCCCTGGATATCGACGAGGTGTACCGTGTGTACGCCAGCACTGAGATTAATTAAAAAGAAATTGTTTTGATTAATGATAAATGCGAATACTCCATCCAGGTAAACTGCATAAGGAGTTTGTCCCGGGTCGATCACTTCTACAAAAGCAGATCCATCCATCTCTCCAGGACCGGAGGGAGGAAATATTTCTACGACGACAATTTCCGGGAGAGGTGGCTGGTTGAGCGTTACTGTAAACGTTTCTAAACAACCCGGGCCTGCACTCGGGTCTGATACTTCAACGAAATATTCTCCAGGGGCCGTAGTCACATAATCCGATAACCGTATCAATCCCGCTTCAATATTAAAATCAGCGGCTCCAAAAGGATGTTCCACCAACATGGATAAAGTATTTCCGCTGGGGCTAATTGCTATGAATTCAATATCACCACCAGCTTCGCAAGACGGTTGTATGACTTCTATATCCTCAATATAATCCGCAGGCAATCCCTCCAAAATAATGGTAGCCTCGAATGTGCAACCTAAATTGAGATCCGTGATCGTCACGGAGTATCCTCCAGGTGGAATGTTTTCAATGGTAGGTCCTTCATCTCCATTGTCCCATTCATATGCATACTCACCAGGTTCGCTGACGATGACGGTGATAGATCCATCTTCCAATCCGCATGATGCAGGTGTAGTTTCAAAATCTACATTAATATCACAAGGCACTTCATCTACGATAATGGTCACTTCTGCCATACTCGTATTTCCACAAGCATCCGTCACTGTATAGACAAAAGAAGCTTCTCCGCTAA
This sequence comes from Saprospiraceae bacterium, assembly GCA_036503755.1. Lineage (GTDB taxonomy): Bacteria > Bacteroidota > Bacteroidia > Chitinophagales > Saprospiraceae > Opimibacter. The sequence continues at coordinate 1,197 of DASXWI010000161.1, forward strand.
ATCCTATATCTGCGATAAACGTAAAATTACCATTCGGCAAAAAGGTGACGGAACCACCATTCTCATTGTCCACCTGGGTCATTTGAATATTTAAGCCTTCATCATTTTCCAGTGCATTTTCTGTCAATGGCTGTGTACCTTCTGTAGTATAAAAATCATTGTCCAATTCAATTGGAGGAGTAATGTCCACTACAGTCGCACTAACCGTTTCTGAACACGAAGGACCTATCTGCTGATCCGTCACGGTCAAGTTGTAGCTTCCTGGTACTACTGTCATGAACGAAGAAAGATTGTAAACACCAGAGCCAACTGTAAACACATTCGTTCCGCCCGGACCTGCAACTTCAACTTCAAGAGGACCTGCTCCC
>DASXWI010000162.1:0-1627 GCA_036503755.1 Saprospiraceae bacterium
CATAATCGGACAATGTACTTGTCAACGTCCTGGCTGTAGCATCGAGTGGAGTGTTCAAGCTTTCAAAATCATACACCAGTATCAAATCATAGGTCTCCATTTTAGGCCCCGGTATATTTTCTCGAATAGCTTTGAGCATGGACAGCCCATCTCCGGCAAGGCCATGAAGGATCAGCAAGGTTTTCTTTGCTTTTCCAATTTTGAGTCCAAGATTTTCCCGCTGCAAAATCTGGTCACCTTCCCTGGTAGTGTCTACCCACCTCAGTTGATTGACTTGTTGATTTAAAGACACTTTACAAAAAGTCATTTTCAGAGACTTGAGGAGGCTTCGTTCACCTGCTCCGGTACTTTCGGTAACATCTGGTATTTCCCGAATACGGACATTTGTACCTTGTCCATCCGACACTGCATCTCCAATCACGCGGAAATGCTTCCCATCAAACGCTATTGGTATCAACATCTCGTCTTCACCAACTTGCTGATTCAATACGATTTCCAAAGGTTGTTGTTGAAGGACGTCTTCGCTCTCAAGTCTGATGTCATTGATCTCAATGACATTCTGTGTCTGTAGACTTCGACTTGGGCTGAAATCGACTACCTCAACTTTATCTTTTTGTTGCAAACGAGCAAAAGCTTGCACTGGTCCGGAACTTCTAGAATTGGCTTCAGCATGTCCTATGCTCACAGATGCATTTATCCCCGGATGTGCTTTAATCGTAATGTTTCCATCAGCAACTGACACATCTCCTGAAGGTGAAAGCTTATTGTCTTGCCTCACCATCGTCACAGCTATATTGTACGCCGCCCAATCATCAAATACTTTTTCAGGCGTTGGCTCTCCAAGAATATCCCGATGAGAACCTAACCCGCTTTGCAGAAATTGCTGAAGATCCAAAGGCTCTGTGGTCACCAACAATTTAAAATGGCAAGTGTCTTCTACATTGTCTTTAGCAGGACCCCATCCTAAAGTCTTTTTCCACAACGGAATCTCCACATGTGACTTGTCTTCATACTCCGAAGGCCTGTAAACTATCTCTCCTCCGGGACATGAAATGGAATAATCAAATGCTACAAAGAACAAATAGCAATACAGTGGCTGTTGGATATTATGGAGATGGACTACCGGTTTGAAAGAAGGAATATGATTGGCAAGGTTTTCACTCGATGCAAAAATCCTGACCTGGCCTTCATTATGTTTTTTAATAGTTCCTTCTGCATTGATTTCATGCAATTCATACTTAACCATTTCCTTCACCTTGGAGGAATGATTTTTATTTTCCAGTTCAATAAAACGACGCCAGGTGACGATTTTATCAAGCGCATCCATTACGGTCGTGATATGATCAGGAGTGCTGCCATCGGTCACAAATGCTTTCCTGTTTTTAAGAAGGTCTATTACAGTAACACCTGTGGAATCCAATTTAACTTCAAGAGTAGCACGTTCACCGGGTTGTGCCCAGGCCACATTCAATGGCTTAATTTTTTCATTGCTGCGAATGGATTGCACCAAGGTTTCATCACCGGAAAGCTTTACCATCTCAGGAGGCGTAGGAAGATGACGAAGAGCAGCGCGGTAAGCTACTTCCTCGCCGGTCAATTGTTTGAAAAAATTAACAACGCCACCTAC
>DASXWI010000163.1:0-5831 GCA_036503755.1 Saprospiraceae bacterium
TTTGATCTCGTTATCCACGATGGTGATCTATACATGGCTGGTGATTTTACAGATGCAGGAGGAAATGCAGATGCAGATGGAATCGCGAGATGGGATGGAAGTGCGTGGCAAAATATGGGGACGGGAATTCAGGTAGCCTCCTACACATTTGTCTATAACCTGGTGAGTGATGCAAGTGGCCTGTATGCCGGTGGACCCTTTGTGGATGCCGGAGGCAATCCAGATGCTGATTATGTCGCCAAATGGAATGGGAGCGAGTGGATCAATCTTGGTAATAGTCCCTTAGGAATTTTTGGGCTTTACGCTATCTGCGAATTTGATGGATCCATATACACCACTGTCGGTGCCGGATGGTCATCAACAGATGGCATCTATCGTTTTGACAATGCAACGGAGAACTGGGAATTCTTCCAGCCAATGGAATTAGGAGCAGATGATCCCTTGTTGGTTTTAGCTGCTGACGAATCAAATCTCTATGTTGGAGGTTTCGGCTTTGTCATTGACGGACAAGATTATTTTTTCATCGCCCGTTATGGAGAACCAGAAAATGCTTTTACTATTTCTGGTGTCCCGAATGAACTTTGCCAAACCGATGCTCCGGTTTCCCTTCTTACAACGCAGGGCAGTTTTACAGGCACCTGGTCCGGCCCGGGGGTGATCAATAATACGTTTGATCCCTTAGGCCTCGATGGTGAAATCAACATCACGTTTACACCCTATAATGATTGGTGTTTTGATTCAGCGGATTTCATTATTTCAGTCAGTAACTGTTACACTCCCCCTCCCATTGACTGGATATGGGCTAAAGCCATTTCAGGAGATAATGCAAGAGAAGGAAATGGAATTCCTCTTGTGTATGGAATAACCACAGATGCTTCTAAAGCATCGTATACCTGTGGATATTTTTATGGTGAAGTGGATTTTGATCCCGGGCCCAATGAGTTTTTAATATCCTCCGTCGGAGCAATAGATGGCTTTGTTTGCAAACTTGATACTGAAGGTAATTTTGTTTGGGCCAAACATATTGGCGGAGAAGGAAGCGGAGTGATTGTATATTCAATAGACACAGATGAAACTGGCCATGTTTTCATTACAGGAGGTTTCTCCTATTACGTGGATTTTGATCCCGGCCCACAAACACACTTTTTATACGCCTACGGGGAGAGCGACATTTTTATTTTGAAACTAAATCAAGATGGTGAATTCCAATGGGTAAAAAATATTGGAGGTGCACTTGGCGGATGCTGGGGAAGCCACCTAACCATTGAAGAAAATACAGGTAATATCTACACGACCGGGACGCACAGTGGATTCATTGATTTTGATCCCGGACCAGGCACATTCATTTTGGGAAGTAATGAATATTCCATTTTCATTTCCAAACTAGATAGTCTTGGAAATTTCATCTGGGCTAAAGAAATCCTGGGACCAACCATATGGTCTTTCACCGGAGGTACTTCTATTGCCATAGACCAGGCAAGTGGAAATGTATATACAGCCGGTCATTTCTATGGCACATGTGATTTTGATCCAGGACCTGGAATTGATTCGAAAACTTCCAACGGCGATGCAGATGTTTTTCTTTTAAAACTTGACAACACCGGTAATTATAAATGGGCCCGTGCCTTTGGAGGAACTGATCAAGATTATTGCCCATCCGTAGCTTTAGGCAAATCAGGCAATGAAAAAATTTATCTCTCCGGTGGTTATAGTGGCACAGTAGATTTTGATCCGGGTCCCGGAGTATTCAACCTGACATCTACTGACGAATTATTTATTTGCAAACTAGATAGCGCTGGTCATTATATCTGGGCGAAATCCTTGGGAGGTTCAGGAGGATTAACTGATTTTACAGGTTCTTTCTTAGTGGTGGATACGTTAAGAAATGAGAATGTTATGACAGTAGGTGGATTTGCTGGTACTGCTGATTTTGATCCCGGTACTGAAGAATATTATCTGAATTCAAATGGTGCAGCAGACATTTTCGTTTCGAAAATAGACAGTTCTGGAAATTTTCTCTGGGTGGAAACTGCTGGAGGCAATAGCAATGATTACAGTGTGTCCCTGGCGCTTCTTGAAGATGGAAAAATGCTGACTACCGGCCAATATAACAGTCCCACGTTATCATTTGATGGAAGTACCCTCACCAATGTAAGTGATCCAAATGTATTTGTGGCGAAGTTGGGTGGATGTAATACCGTAGTGACTTCATTCGCAAATAGTGGAGCAGGAACACTGCGTGATATCATTCAATGTGCACAGAGTGGAGACCTGGTCACCTTCTCTCTTCCTTCCATGAGCCAGATCACGCTCACAACTGGGGAGATCATCATTAATAAAGATCTTTCCATTATTGGTCCAGGCATTTCAGAGTTGACAATCTCTGGGAACAATATGTCTAGAATTTTCAACCTCACTACAAGTACAGATTTTCATGTGGAAGGTCTTACATTAAAAGACGCTACAGCAATATCGAATGGAGGTGCCATTCTCATCAAAGGCAACCTTACCTTGCGGAATGCATTAGTACAACACAATTTCCAAAATGGTGTAGCGAAATCACTAACCCTTAGCCATCCGGGTCACTTGACTGTCAAAGGGATGGTGGATATGAAATTTTAATAGATAAATGCTTTTAAGGTTGTGTTGCTGTTGGAGCAATACTTATCTATGGCTGATGATTGGGTGATCACCAGTTTCTTATTTCTCTTTTGGCTCTACTTTGGGATTATCCCTTTCAACTCCACTATTGGGCAAAGGTGCAACAGGTGTGCTTTCCTCTTCATTAGGGTCCCTGGGGCTCGGTTTCTTCTGATTGTAATCCTCATACGTTTTTTTATCGATGAGCTTAACGGTTTTCTCCAGTCTTGGTCTCTTTGGCTTGATCGTCATTGGATATTAAGATTGTATGTGACAGATTATCACCATATAAAGGTACTGGTTTATAGGTTGGGTATGTTACATCATTCTGAAAATGAATTACAGTTCACATTCTTGCGAGACAGCGAGAATGTGAGAGACGAGCGTGTCTTGGTGACCATGGTGGATATGAAAGAATAATGCAGCGGTTTGATCGAACCATTTAACATATACTACCCTGATTACTGATCACCGATTACCTTTTTCCGATATCGCATGTAACCCTATATCCCTTTTCTTTCCTTTCAGCTTCATCGTACCCATATATTGAGCACTATAGTTTGGGTCGAGTTGGATTTTCTCAAGAAATTCATTTGAAATAATCACCTGCACATCCAGTTCATTACATTTATCCTGTATACGCGAAGTCGTATTGAGCACGTCGCCGGAGTAGGTGATATCCCGTTTTATAATTCCGATTTCCCCTGCAACGACTTTACCAGCATGAATTCCTGCTTTAAAATCGGGAATAAGTCCAAAATGCTGCAGGTAATCTTCTTTTTTATGCTCGATACTTTTCTTCATATCAAAGAAGCATTGGATACAATGGTTACCAGGACTGGTCCATGAAACAATCACCTGGTCTCCTACATAACTATAGATGCTTCCTTTGCTGTTAATGATAGCATTGGTCACATCGGAGAAAAAATCATGTAGTAGTAAATGATACTTCACATCACCGATGGTTTCCGCAATCGTAGTTGAAGACTTCAGGTCCGCAAACATAAATACGCGATATTCTTCCTTAGGTAAATGGTATTTGCCAAGAAGGATTTTCCACAAAACACCATGCCCAAATTTTCTATCCATCTGGAGGGCAAATTGGGTAAAAGCAACTATGACCGCCCAAACCAGGTGTTTCTTTAACTGAAAGAGATTAAATATATAAGCTTGATAATGCGTCCAGAACTGGTCATTGCCCATGGGTGTCCCAGTGGAAAGGTAGATATAAGGCAGGCCCATGACAAGAATAAGAAACGTGGTCATGATCAGAAACAGGATCACCACGAAAAGAATAGAATCCCCATAGGGCCTGTTGATATATTTCTCATTCACCCAAAAAATAATAAGTGGCCCTGCTGTCACTCCACCCACCAAAGCAGCAAACTGATTGAACAAAAGATACCGAGGGAACGAATACAATTCTTCATTGATTGTCACAAAGACAGAATGGATCATGAGGTGGTCATACAACGCTACCAGGATTGCTGCCACCTGCCATGCCACAATAAGGGCAAGCAGTTGCCGATATTGAATACTTCTTATTCCTTGCATCGTCATCATCTTTCCACCTTCTATTTTACTACCAAAGCTGTGAATGTTTTTCTATTAAACCTGCACAAACCGTCTGCGTCTGTGCCAAACCACATATCACCAAAAGAAATGTGTAACAGTAAGAAAATAAAATGTCTTAAATACATACTTTCAAACATAAGCATTAATTCGTCTTCACTTTTGACTTCCCATCAGCCTTTGCCTTAGCCCTAGCCTTTTCTTACCTTTGTCCTATGAGCACAAACAAAAATCAAGGCTTCGGCACCCGCGCCGTACATGCAGGCGTTACTCCTGATCCAACGACAGGCGCTATCATGACCCCAATATTTCAAACTTCCACCTATGTGCAGTCTGCACCAGGTGAACATAAAGGTTATGAATATGCACGTACTCAAAATCCGACACGCGATGCACTACAAGCAAGTCTTGCTGCTTTAGAGGGTGGCAATCAAGGTATCTGCTTCAGTAGCGGCCTCGCGGCGATGGATGCAGTCATCAAACTTTTACAATCTGGCGACGAAGTGCTTTGTGGACATGATCTGTATGGTGGTTCATACCGTTTGTTGGTGCGTGTTTATGGACCCCTGGGGATCAAAAGCAATTATATCGACATGACCGACCTGGACCTGGTCAGAAAATCCATCACTTCTGCAACAAAATTAATCTGGTTAGAAACTCCAACGAATCCAACATTGCAGATTTTAGATATCGAAGCTATTTGTAAGATTGCAAATGAAAAAGGTATTCCTGTTTGTGTAGACAATACATTTGCTTCCCCATATTTACAAAATCCATTAGCACTTGGTGCAACGATCGTCCATCACTCGATTACCAAATACATCGCGGGTCATAGTGATGTTATCATGGGGGGACTTGTCACCAATGATGATGCCATTGCAGAGCGCTTAAGGTTTTTACAAAATGCAAGTGGCGCCGTACCAGGACCACAAGACTGTTTTCTTGTACTCCGCGGCATCAAGACGCTTCACTTACGTATGGATCGCGCCTGCGAAAATGCAATGAAACTTGCCCATTACCTTCATGCTCATCCAAAGGTTGGCGATGTCATGTATCCCGGTCTCAGCCATCATCCACAACATATTCTCGCTGGTAAACAAATGAGAGGTTATGGTGCGATGATCTCCTTTGATCTCAATGCAGACAATACGGGTTCGGCCATGAAAGTGCTAAGCAGTACACATCTCTTTTCCTTAGCCGAATCTCTCGGCGGTGTAGAATCATTAATCGGCCATCCAGCATCGATGACTCATGCCTCTATTCCGCGCGAGCAAAGACTTGCATCGGGGCTAACGGATTCTCTCATCCGTTTAAGTGTAGGTATTGAGACCTACGAAGATCTTCAAGCGGACATTGCTTCTGCGCTAGACAAAGTCTAGGCGGAAAGGCAGAAGGGCGGAAAGGCGGAAAGGTAGAAGGGCAGAACGGCGGAACGGCAGAAAGGCAGAACGGCGGAAGGGCGGAACGTAATAGCTCTGACAAATTTAATATCAAGTTCTAGGTTTACTCTTTTTACGCGCTGTTATGAAATTAGAAATCATTGCACCAAGTTTCTTTGAAAGATCTACTAGCGCCATTCCTTTTTCCTCTTCAATATATCCTTGTCGAATAGCTATATA
>DASXWI010000164.1:0-5013 GCA_036503755.1 Saprospiraceae bacterium
TACTTCTAATGATCCAGCTGGAAAGCACGTTATCCGTGTTGTCGGTACGATCAATGCCGTTGCACAGGAAGAAGGTGTTCCTGAAAAAGAAACCATCTTCAAAAAGCCTCAATAATTATTTGATCGGCTTAAATCTTATAAAGGCCCGAGTATTAAAATACTCGGGCCTTTATATTTTCTTTGCCTTCTAATATGATTGTACTACTCTCCCCTTCAAAGAATCTGCACAATACCCCGCATCCTGCGCATAGGTATTCAGCTCCCAGGATGACTGAAGAATCTGAAGTGCTGATAGAAAATTTGAAAAAACTTAAGCCAGAAAAGCTCCAGAAACTCATGGAGATCAACAGTAACCTGGCTACGCTCAATTATAATCGTTATCACTCTTTTTCCCTTCCACATAGCTTTGAAAATGCCACTGCGGCTATTTATACCTTCAGAGGCGAGGTTTACCTGGGCTTTGAGGCCAACACGATGAACAAGGCACAAGCTGAGCAGGCTGATAAATTTGTGCGGATCCTCTCTGGTTTGTACGGTGTCTTACGTCCTTTAGACCTGATCCAACCTTATCGCCTGGAAATGGGTACTGAACTGAAAGTTGGAAAAACGAAAGACCTCTATGGATTCTGGGGAAATAAGATCACCGATCTCCTGAATGCAGACATTGCGGAAACAAAATCTAAAGAGGTGATTAATCTTGCTTCACAGGAATATATGGGGGCAGTTAATCCATCCCTGTTGAAAGTACCTATCATCGATATTCAATTTCTTGAAGACCGTAATGGTAAACTTCAATTCCTCTCATATAATGCGAAACGATCCAGAGGATGGATGGCCAGGTATATTGTGGACAATAAGATCAGCAAGAGTTCTGCCCTTAAAGGTTTTGACTTGCAGGGTTATTCTTACAGAGAGGAGTTGTCTGATCCCAAAAAGATGGTCTTTGTCCGTTAAATTTCTTTAGCTTTTGGCCATGAAAAAATTATTACTTCCGGCGATACTCTTCTCCGGATGGATGGCTTTAATGGGTACCGATCTACCCGTGAAAGGGAGTTTCTTACCAGCATTAGGCCGGTTTCTTAATCCTTTCCAGGGAGTTTGGCAAAATGTAAATCCGGATCAAAGCTCCTATCATATCCAGGGCGAGATCAGTGCTGATGTAAAAATCCGATTTGATGAAAGGGATATTCCTCACATCTATGCCGACAACCTTACTGATGCCCTTTATGCACAGGGATATCTTCATGCAGCGAATCGTTTGTTTTCAATGGATGTTTCCACCCGGTCTGCAGCCGGCAAACTTTCCGAAATCATTGGGGCCAGGACATTAGGTATAGACCGCAGGCAAAGGGAAAGAGGCTTTGCATGGTCTGCAGAACAAAAAGCAAAAGCCTGGGAGAGTGATAAAAGTAAAAAAGCACTTTTTGAAGCTTATGTCAATGGTGTAAATACTTATATCAGTAGTCTTGATTATAAAGACTGGCCTTTAGAATATAAAATCCTTTCTCATGAACCGGTAACATGGAGCACAACACATTCTGCTTTGATGTTGACCAACATGGCTATTTCCTTATGCCTTGGTGAAGATGATCTGGAATATTCTACAGCTCATGCAAAGCTTTCACCAGAAGATTTTGCTTTCCTGTTTCCTGATCACAATCCAAAAGAAAGCCCTGTCATCCCTTCTGAGCAACCATGGGATTTCAAGGCTATACATGCCCTTGTTCCTGCCAACACCAATCCTTCTGAATTAGATGGCAGTGCAAAGGATAGCCGAAAAGAAGATCTCAACGGTAGTAATAACTGGGCCGTCGCAGGCCGTAAAACCGCCAATGGTTTTCCTATTCTCGCCAATGATCCGCACCTCTCCCTGACACTGCCTAATATCTGGTATGAAATGGAAATTCATACACCGGAAATGAATGTACATGGAGTCTCGCTTCCAGGATTGCCTTTAATCGTCATTGGTTTTAATGATCATATCGCCTGGGGCTCTACTAACTCTGGTCAAGATGTTTTGGATTGGTACCAGGTCACATGGAAAGACAGCACTCGTCACGAATACAAACTGGATGGGAAGTTTGTACAGGCTACTTTAAGGCCGGAAGTCATCGAAGTACGTGGCCAACCCAATATCATTGATACCATCCGCTATACCCACTGGGGACCTGTAACGCATAGCGACGAACACAAGGATATGGCTATGAAGTGGATTGGGCACCAAAAAACACCTGTGAACGATGTAGAGTACCTGATTAAAATCAATAAGGCAAAAGATGTAAAGGAATATCGTGAAGCTATTGCTGCTTTTCAATACCCTGCGCAGAATAAAGTGTTTGCTTCCACACAAGGTGATATTGCGATTAGTGTTGCAGGCCTTATGCCAGTGCGTCCTGTCGGACTTGGAGAAACGGTCACCAATGGTGAATTCACCACAAATGACTGGCAACAGTATATTCCTTTCGAACATGCACCATACATTATTAATCCAGCAAGAGGATTTGTGAGTTCGGCAAACCAGGTACCTGCAGATGAAAATTATCCTTACCCACTTTTAGGCAAAAGGTATTTTGAAGATTACCGGAACAGGGTCGTCAATATGGTGCTGGATAGCACTAAAGCATTGACTGTTGAGGATATGAAACAATTGCAGCAAAATAACTATGATTTACATGCTGCGGAAATATTGCCATTGATGCTCAATGCCCTGGACCAAGGATCATGTCTTACTGATGAAGAAAAGAAATGGTTTTATGAAATTGCCGATTGGAATTATGAATGTCATCGGGATAGTTTGTCGCCCGTCCTATTCAATTTGTGGTATGCGGAATTTGAAAAAATGACCTGGGACGAACTCGAAAAGGATAGCGTGATGTTGCCTGAGGAATGGCGTTTTACTGAGATTGTACGCGACTATCCTGAGCATAAATATTTTGATCAACTGATCACAACCGATAAAAAGGAAACCATGAAGGATATCGCTTGTGCTTCTTTTAGTGCGATGGCGAAGGAATACAGGAATCTTACTGAAGAATATGCTAGTGACTGGGGGCATTTCAAACATTCTAATATCCCGCACCTGGCCAGGTTTCCAAATTTTGGGGTTGATTTTATCAATGCATCAGGTGGCAAGCATATTGTCAATGCGATGAGTAAAACTCAAGGTCCATCCTGGAGGATGATTGTTGAACTTTCTGAGCCACCCAAAGCGTGGGTTAATTATCCTGGTGGTCAATCTGGTGATCCGGCAAGTCCACATTACAAGGATATGCTTGAAGAATATTTTGATGGAAAATATTATGAGGTGAGCATACGCAATGATCCTTCTGCATGGAGTCCGGTAAAACAAATTAACATTTCGCCAAGATGAACGCAAAGACTATAATTACGTATATCGCTATGCTGGCAGGAGTGATTCTCTCCGGATACTTCGGACCTTGGTGGGCACCTGCTGCATTTGTGGTATTGCTTGCTGGATTAATGCAGATGACTTCCAAAAAAGCAATATTGGCTGGAGGTTTTTCAGTGGGTATAGTTTACATGGTGATGGCTATATGGATGAATAGTATGGACAAAGCGGATATCATTGGAAAGACAGGAATGCTGATGGGAGGTTTGTCATCTGTTGCCATGATCATCGTTACTACATTGATTGGACTCATCACTGGCGTATTTGCAGGATGGGTGGGGAGTGGAATTGGGGGGATGCTAGGAAAAGCATGATTCTGCATTGAGCTATCAGCTGTCAGCTATCAGCTCTCTGTTTCCAATTCTATAGTTCTGCTTTTATATAATAAGATATATCGTTTATTATTGAGGTTTCGCACGGAGTTTTGCTTAACTCATTGATCCTTAATTCTGACAGCTGAGAGCTGATAGCTTTTTTTGTTCGCACGTCGAAGCGAAGCGTAGATCCCGGCATTTTTAATAAAAATGATGCGGGAGGGTAAACTGAGTGTACGGAGTAATTTTGCAGAAACTTACAGATCTTACTATTGACAGCTGATAGCCGATAGCTGACAGGTTTTATTTCGCACGGAGGCAAAGGGAGGTGCCGCGGAGCACACGGAGGTTGTAATCTGCAGAACGAACATCTGGAAGCTGGTAACTGGTGGTATTCCTGACAGCTGAGAGCCGATAGCTGATAGCTAAACCATATCGTTGATCGACAGTTTAGTCCCGGTAGTCGGTTAAAAGCGAGCTATGAAATCATTATCTTGCAACAGGTGTTTTGTAGCTGATTTGTTAAGTGTATTAATCCAACCAACCAATTAATATTACTATGACTACTTCGACTGAACAAGAATTTCGGGAGCTGCAGGCAGAGGATCCGGAATACCGGGATGCGCTGAAAAGAGTAAAGAAGATTAAGAACTTTTACAAAAACCTGGCAAGCTGGGCAGGGGCAAGTATTTTCATGCTGGCACTTGATTTTTTCCTGAGCGGCGGTTTTACGTGGTCAAGATATCCGGTTTTCTTTTGGGGACTTTCGATCATCCCACAATTATTCCAGGTCATTCGTCTCCAAAAGTTGGATAAACCTTGGGAGCAAAGACAAATGAGACGCTTTACAGGTAGAACTATTCCTGAGAATACTACTTCTCCCCCACTTGAAGATTATAGTGACGAATTGCTCAACCAGAGAGACAGAGAGATGTCTGAGCTTTCTGATTATCGCAAGGTGAGTAAACCGTGGAAGGAGGAAGATCTTGTCTGAGCTGTCAGCTCTCAGCTGTCAGCTATCAGGAATGGGCTAACAGCTACCAGCTCCGAGCTTCCGGCTTCCAACTTGAATATAGCGTTGTCAAAGTGGCTTCCTTCTGTTATTGATTTATTGATCATTTGAAGTGCATCTCCGTGAACTCCGTGGTACCTCCTTTTTTCTCCGTGCGAAATTTATTTGATAAGGATATTACAGAGTGCATAAAAGTAAAATCACGGGAATAACATCTAACGACAGATCGCGGATAGCAGACAATTTCTTTTGTTTGCACGGATCACACGAAGTGCACG
>DASXWI010000165.1:0-4363 GCA_036503755.1 Saprospiraceae bacterium
ATGGTATTGCAGGATGAATGGTACCTCTTGCATTGGAAGCCAGAGGTATTGAAGAAATACAAAAAACTGCCGGCTATCCTCGATGCAGATGTACTCGACAATGAAATCCTCGGCAATGTACTTGGGATCAGGGATGTGCGAACCGATACACGTATCGCTTATGTTTCAGGTGATCTTGGACCTGAGAAAGTGGCTGAAAAAGCGAGGGTAACGGACCATCATGTGGGCTTTTGTATCTACCCTGTGCAGTTTGACGAGCTTGTCAAAATATCAGATGCGCATGGTACGCTCCCTCCAAAGAGTACTTGGTTTGAGCCAAGGATGATCAATGGTCTTGTGGTAAAATCCTATTAATGCAGTTTCGGTACATCACGGCTGACTGGATATATCCTGTCTCAGCACCTCGCATTTTTCAAGGCGTGGTCGTCATGGATGAGGATAAAGTTATTGCGTTAACTTCCCGGGATAAAGTCAATACTGATCAGCTCGAATATCATCAAGGCATCATCATACCAGGGTTTATCAATACACACTGTCACCTTGAGTTGTCACATCTTCATGGTAAAGCACCAACAGGAACAGGCCTACTCCCCTTTCTAAATCATGTTGTCAAATTCAGGGATATTGACCAGGATATCATTGATGAAAGTATCGCAAGGGCTGATGCGTATATGTGGAATCAAGGAATTCAAGCTGTAGGTGATATCTGCAACAAGACAGATACGTTCCGCATCAAACAAGAAAGCTACATTACCTATTACAGTTTTGTGGAAATGTTTGACTTCATGCAGGAATCACTGACAGACAAATTGATCAGTGGCAATTTTGATGCTTACAATAAAGCGCCAGGCCCTAAATCAGCCGTACCACATGCACCCTATTCTGTATCACCTGGATTATTTAATCGTATCAACGCATTAAATGACACCGAGGTGACAGTGAGTATTCATAACCAAGAGACCCAGGCAGAAGAAGATTTGTTTCAGAAAGGAATTGGAGGGTTTTTTGAATTCTATGATAAATTCGGATTTCACCTTGATCATTTCAGCCCAACAGGAATGTCATCGATTCATTATGCACTAATGCACATGGATCCTTCCCAGCGTACCTTATTTATACATAATACACTTAGCACTCCTGAAGATATTTCAGCTGCCCACAGGTGGAGTGGTAATGTATTTTGGGCTACCTGCCCTAATGCAAATCTTTATATTGAGAGCCGTCTTCCGTATTACAAATACTTTATGGATTCAGATTCCCGCATGACCATTGGCACCGACAGCCTCACATCCAATTGGCAGCTTTCCATCCTGGAAGAGATGAAGACGATCTCCAAATACCAATCCTATGTTCCATTTGAAGTATTACTGCAATGGGCTACATTAAATGGTGCTGAAGCCCTGGGCTTGGATAAAGTGATGGGCTCAATTGATCCTGGCAAAACGCCTGGACTACTTTTGTTGTCTTTTGATCCGGAGCGGGATCAATTGTCTGATGCTCATGTCCAGGTGAAACGGATTGTTTAGTATGTCGTTAATTCTTCACCACCCTGTACCCCTGCACCTCGCTTCCGTCACTCATCTTCAAAATGAATATCCCGGAAGAAAGTGATGTACAATCTATGGAAACAGTTTGGGTGTCAAGTTGATTTATAGTTATAAACTGCAATTGTCCCATGGCATTGTAGATGTTGATATCTTCCGGATGAATTATATTTTCTAACCCGGAAACAAATAATACATCTTCAACAGGGTTTGGGTAGAGTGAAATATTTGCGGCTTCATGATCCGTTTTTATGGAGGTGGTTCCTTCGATAGTGATATGCACTGTATCACTAAAGGTCACAGCACTATCATCATCTGTTGCTACGACTACAATCGTATATGTTCCTTCAGCAGGAATGGTCCATTGATATGAATAAGGGAGAGTATCTAACGAAGTGATTTCTTCTCCATTGATATAGATGATCGCGTGCTCCACAAGGCCATCCACATCAGAGGCTTCAAATTGAATGTCAATAGCGGGGATATCAATAGTGAATGTACTATTATCAGCAGGCTGGGTGATTATAACAACCGGAGGTTGATTAGGTAACTCTCCGAAAATCCTGAATCTGAAATATCCTTCCGGGGCCACCATTGGTCTTACCTGTTCCTTGCCATTCTTTGCAAGAGCATGGATGTAATACTGCACTTCAGTGCCAGCAACTTGTGGAGGGATCAATGCACCCCAGCTACTTGCAGCGCTATCCACAAGCACCATGGGAACTCTTGTATACACAGAGTCCGGAGCAATCCTGTAATACAGCTCAGCTCCTTCTATACCATCACGATGTTTGATCATAGCGACTACTGGATACTCACGGGTAGCGTCATCTGAGTCCCGAAGTTTGGAATGTGCGATTAGCAACGGATCATCAACTCCGACAGTTTTTGTAATGCAATGAATTGCCCCCAGTGATCCGATGATCGAATTGCAATTTATGCCAACCACATTATACCCAGGCAGATTTTCCCTGTATATACGCAGCGCTGTTGTGTCATACCTTTCTTCGTAAGTGGGCACCAGTACAGTCTTATTCACAAAGACTGAATTCGTATAGGTTCGGTAAGCCCCACCTGAGCTAGGGTATCTTCCGCTTCCATCCGGAGGCATAGGAAGACGTACAATGTTATACTTATTCCCAAATGCAGTATTGTATTCTTCTGTGAGATAATTGATATTCGCTTCGATCTGTGGACCATCAGAAACACCTTCCGGATATTGGCCAAAAAAGATGGTCTCCTCATCGATCACACGCATGTGCATATCGAGGTGATGAATGCCATCAAAGGGCAGGGTTGGAAATTTGATGTACTGCTTTACACCAAGGAATATATTCGCAATCGAATCGATCTGTGCTTCTGTTTTCTCTGGATTCTCTTCTAACACAAGCAAGGAAGAAAAAACGGTGCCCATTCCATCCGGTAGGTGATTACCACCCGTGTGAACCCAATCATACGGTGCGGTCGTGGCTTCATAGATCGGAAGATTAAGATGTTGTGCTACGGCCACGGGTGAAGCATCATCATTCTGTCTTGGTCTGTTATAGATCCAATCTACCAACCACAAGCTGTCAACATCATTTTTATAAACCGTCCATGGCCCATAATCTCTCACCCAAATGCTGTTGAATGGTGTTTCTACAAATTCAACAGAATCCATAGGGATATTGGCACTGATAAGCTGTGAAGTAACATTCGAAGGATTAGTGGTGATGATCAATACCTTGCATTCTTTAACTGCATTTCGTACAATCTCCTTAAGTATGGTAGCTTGTCCGGACCATGTGATAATCAGTGCCTGGATCTCCTCCCATTCTGCCATGGTACGGACTTGCCCGGGAGGTGGAGTTGGGATATTGTGTATTGCAGCCGAATGCTTTTCACGAAGATAATCGGCCATACTCTTCTCCTCCTCAGGCGTTGCGGTATGTGGCAAACCTCCGCTCTGTGCCAGGAGTGGTTCAAGAAATAAAAGGAAACAGAGGGAAAAGAAAATGGGCCTTATCATTCTCATGGCGTTATCTTCAGGAATACTGTGTATAGGGCTCCGAAGATAATGCGTTTTACTCCACTTTTACAACCCTGTTTATACTTATAGAATGGCCTGTGACCACTTGTAAAACATAAATCCCGGCAGGTAATTGACCCAGGTTTTCGAGTTGTCCATAGCCGCTGGTAACCCGTCGACCGGTTTGGTCATATAAAATTAATTGGGAAGTTTCAGGAGCATCGGAAAGTGTGAGGAAATCTGTGAAGGGATTGGGAAATACAGAAACAGCACTTGAAACAGTTTCATCAATGCTGCCAGACAGATAATCTAATTCATAAATGTTATTATTCCAATTTGAATCGAGATGATTATTGCCGTGATGGATAAAAAATGTTTCGAAATAAGGTAAATTATGTGCTACTTCATACGACCATGTTTGAAAGGATATGGTATCTGATTCATTGGAAGCGATTTTCAGCCCACCTCGATGATAAGGATAAACGCCAGAATCACACCAAAAATCAGGTGTCCTTTCCCAATGAATGGTAAGCGAATGAATGGTGTCCGGAGAAAAATTTCTAATAACCGCTGATACAAAAACATTTGCAGGAAGATGATAATGTTCAGGATATTTATAAACTGAATCCACCCATGCTGTATCCAAAGCAATATCTAGATATTTTATCGGGAAGGCATTCAGGTATTGATAGCTCATTCTATAATTAGCTTTATAGCTTGCTAACCCATCATAACACCAGGCATATACCCTGTCAGGATAATATTGGAACGTCATTTGTCTATACAACTTAGGTATATCTCGGGCGAAACC
>DASXWI010000166.1:0-2624 GCA_036503755.1 Saprospiraceae bacterium
CCAACCGATGAAGAAGTGATTGACTACTTCACAGATATCGCACACAATACCGCCTTACCGATTTTAGTTTACAACAACCCAGTGGATTATAAAATTGAGGTCACACCTTCTATGTTTGATTCACTTTTGAAGATCGACACCATACAGGCTGTGAAAGAAAGTACTCGGGATCTGTCCAATGTCACAAGATTTATTAATCATTTCGGAGACAGGCTCAAGATTCTAACAGGTGTTGATACCATAGCGATGGAAGCTCTTGTCATGGGAGCTCATGGCTGGGTAGCAGGACTTGTCAATGCCTTCCCTCAGGAAACAGTTGCCATCTATAGATTGGTAAAAGCAGGACGCATCGAAGAAGCAAGAGCAATACATAGATGGTTCCTTCCGATTCTTGAATTGGATATCAATCCTCAACTTGTGCAAAACATAAAACTAGCAGAGCATATGACAATGCTGGGCAATGAAAACGTGAGGCTTCCTCGCAAACCATTACATGGCCATGAAAGACAACGTGTGGTCAGGATTATCGAGGAAGGTTTAGCTGGTCGTCCGGCCTTGCCTGATTATTTGAATTTATAATAAGCACATCATGATCACGGAAAATATAATCGGGTTTCAATTATCAGCATTGTCCGACAAAAGCATTTATGCCACAGAAGCTGAAAGTTTAACGAATTTGCCTGAAGCATTTTCCACTGCCTCAAGGGAAGAAGTAAATAGCGCTATAGAAAAAGCACATAATGCATGGCGTTTATACAGGAATATTCCCGGAGAGAAAAAAGCAGTTTTTCTAAGACTAATCGCGAAGGGCATCGAGGAGTTGGATAGTATCCTGGTATCTCGTATCATGCAAGAGACAGCATACCAGGGAGCACGCGTCATTGTAGAACGCAACCGCACCTGTGCTCAACTCAGAATGTTTGCTGAAATCGCTGCCTCCGGATCCTGGAAAGAACTGGTAGTCGATCCTGCAATGCCTGACAGGACACCCTCACCCAGGCCTGAACTGAAACGGAAAATGTTCCCAATAGGACCAGTTGTTGTCTTCGGTGCAAGTAATTTTCCATTAGCTTATTCCACTGCAGGTGGTGATGTTGCATCAGCACTTGCCGTAGGATGTCCTGTCATTGTCAAAGCGCACGATTCTCATTTGGGTACGAATGCATTAGTTGCTGAAGTGATCATGAATGCAGCCAAAGACACCGGAATGCCAGATGGTGTTTTCTCTTCGTTGCATGGAGATGGTTTTGAAACAGCAAAACAATTGATCCTTCATCCCCACACAGCCGCTATTGGATTTACAGGTTCTAAAGCAGGAGGGAGAGCATTATTTGATCTTGGTCAGCAAAGAGAGAATCCAATTCCTGTTTTCGCGGAAATGGGGAGTGTGAACCCTGTTTTTTTGTTGCCAGGCAAAGTAGCTGAGAATCCAAAGGCGCTGGCCAACCAGCTAGTAGGATCAATGACTATGTCCGTTGGACAGTTTTGTACAAATCCAGGACTCTTAGTGGCGATAAAAGATGAGCATACTGATCAACTCATCATTGAGTTGAAAACCCAACTGGAAAATGTTTCTGCTGCAACAATGCTTAACGAAGGAATTTATAATAGTTTTCACCAGGGAATCCGTAAAATTAAAGATGTCGCCGGTGTTCATGTAGCATACGAATCCGACACCCTCATTCTAAATAAAACATCACCTGTATTAGTGACAGTCGAAGCAGAGATTTTTCTGGCTCATCATCAACTTCACCAGGAAATCTTTGGACCTTATTCGGTGCTCATACTTTGCCAGGATCATGATCAGATGAGGAAGGTCGCGAATGTTTTGGAAGGGCAGTTAACTGCGTCTATTCAAGCTTCGGACTACGAGGAGGAAGATATATACGCTTTGACTGACATCCTTTTGGAAAAAGCCGGAAGAATCATTTACAACGGAGTCCCGACAGGGGTGGAAGTCTGTGCAGCCATGACCCATGGCGGCCCTTATCCTGCTAGCACGGACCAACGTTTTACGGCGGTTGGCCACCATGCCATCTGGCGCTGGTTGAGACCAGTGACTTTCCAAAATAGCCCTCCCTCCTTATGGCACGGAATTGGTTAAGAGGGAAGTATGGACAGGATATAGACTTATCCTGACCTATCTTTATTTTTGGAATCACATCAACTAATCAAAAACATAAACGATGCATAAATCACTACTTATTGGTCTCTTTATTGTAGGAGGATACTCATCTTTCCTGTATAGTCAGACTGATACCATTATCGTTACCGATTCAATGCCGCAACTGGATCCCATTAGGGCGGACAGGCCCGATCAAACAGAGTCAGCTTACCTCGTACCAGATGGATATTTTCAAATGGAACTTGGATTTTCCATTACGGATACTGATCCTGGATTCCTATATGCCTATCCTTCTGCATTATGGAAATATGGTCTTAATGATAATTTTGAGTTGAGACTAATTACCCAATACATTACGATTCAAAAGGAACCTAACCCGAACCAGAATGGATTTTTACCATTAGCTGCAGGTATTAAGGCAAGACTTTCGGAACAAAAAGGTATTCTGCCTAAGATGTCTTTCATAGGCCATATCCGTGTACCGGGAGTGGTATCAGAT
>DASXWI010000167.1:0-9499 GCA_036503755.1 Saprospiraceae bacterium
AGCGTTGTCAACTAGCTATGTCCATGGTGATCAAGCCAGCTTTACTAATCACGGATGAACCTACTTCAGCCATTGATAAAATCAACCAGCTTGAGTTGCTAGACGTATTCAAAACGTTGAAAACAAAATACAATATGGCTATCCTTTGTATTACGCACGAGGAAGCTGTTGTACGCTACCTTGCTGACAGGGAGATACAGTTAGATGAGATCACTAAGGATTTCGTGCTCACTGATAGAAAATCCAATGAGGTGACTTCTATTGATCAACATCCTATAGTAGAAGTTAATGACCTTGAATACACACATGCTTTTGGTGGCATGGTACGTAAGAAAGGAGCGATGGTCGGGAAGATAAGTTTCAAGTTAGCGAAAGGAATGTGTTTGGGGATAGTCGGAGAATCGGGGAGGGGGAAGTCTACTGTAGCTCAATTATTGGTTGGACTAATTACACCGAACGCAGGGCAAATCATTATCGACGACAGGCAAATTGATTTTCGTAGCCATGCAGACATCATCCGGTTAAGGTCTAAAGTTCAATTGGTCATGCAGGATGGCAGGGGATCCTTACATCCTCATTTCACAATCCGAAAGATCCTTCAGGAAATTGTATCCCTTAGAAAAGAAAAGGATCACATGTTTAATCCAAATCTCTCTGAATTACTGAAAACAGTGGATTTACCTTCATCCGTGTTAGACAGAGTTCAAGGTCAGTTATCTGGTGGCGAGTGTCTTCGGATCAGCATAGCCAGGGCACTGATGATGGATCCTGCTGTGCTTATCTGCGATGAATCAACTTCAGCCCTTGATGGTGAAACACGTGATGGAATCATTCAACTTTTGTTAAATCTGAAATCAGGGAAGGGCCTGGCGATCATTTTTATATCTCATGATGAACATGTCATCAGGGGTGTAGCCGACGTAGTCATGGTGATGGATGATGGGAAGGTAGTTGAATCTGGTCCTGCAGATGAGGTCATTCAGTATCCGACTCACGAGGTTACCAAAAAAATATTTGCCCTGCGTGCAACGCTTGAGCAAAGAGGACGTCTATAGGTTTGAACTGGCACCCTTCCAAGTGAGCTGCAAGGTACATGTTAAGAAAGGTTAAAATCTGTAACTAGGCTTTTACAGTGGGAATTATGGCTGTATATTTGAATCCGGTTAAAAGTTCCTCAGGTTGTAACTAATTACCACCAGAAACGTTTTGTTAACAATTATGGTAAAAATCCAAAAGAACACGGTAAAAATTGCAGGAATGGTTGCCCTGCTTTGCCTTAGTTTGGCTTGTTTTACCTACATCAACTCCATCCAGTTTCCAACGGATTCTAAACTGGAACCCAATACTTACGTTGAGGAAATTGCTCCTGAAAGCCCTGAAGTTCTCCCTGATGTAGAACTGATTAAACGCCTGGTACGCAAAGCTTTTGAGTTTATGTCAAGGACCAATTTCTGATTTTATACCCATTCAAAAATTCCTGGGTTTTCATCCTTTTCTTGCCTGCCATCTGAATCTCCTCAAGTTCGACTTCACCATCAGCCGCCTGGACAATTAGTTTCTTTTCCTGTGATCGCATTGTCCCTGGAGTCGAATCCACTTTGGAAGAATAGAAGCTGGCTTTCCAGATTTTACATTCTGTTCCATCCAGTATAGTCCATGCCCCAGGATATGGCGACATACCACGGATGAGATTATATATTTCCTTCACACCGAGCCCCCAGTTGATTTTTCCATCCTCATGATGGATTTTAGGTGCAAAACTAGCTTTGGTTTCATCTTGAGGTTTCAAGGTGAACTTCCCTATTGCAAGCATATCAACAGAAGCTACGATTAGCCCAGCACCTATATGCATCATTCTGTCATGAACAGCACCCGTATCATCAATATCCAATATGGCCATTTCTCTTTGAGCAAGGATTTCGCCAGTATCAATCTCACGTTGTAACATGAATGTTGTGACTCCGGTAATGACTTCACCCCGGATCACAGCCCAATGAATAGGGGCAGCACCGCGATATGCCGGCAACAGTGAACCGTGAAGATTCATGGTTCCTTTTGAAGGCATGCTCCATACAACTTCAGGCAGCATTCTGAAAGCAACGACCACTTGCAAATCTGCTTGTAGGGCTCGCAGCTCATCGATAAATGATTTCGATTTAAGATTTGTTGGTTGAAGTAATTTCAAATTATGTTCTTCGGCAAACTGCTTGACCGGGGAGGATATCATTTGCTTCATACCTCTGCCACCTGGTTTGTCCGGGGCGGTGACCACTCCAACAATTGGATAGCCGGCTTCCATCAGGTACTGTAAGGAAGTTACAGCGAAGCCCGGAGTGCCCATGAAAACAATGCGTAGTTTACGGTCAATCATCCTGGCAAATGTACAATCCCAAAGAAGAACAAGGGTTTTTGTAAGGAATGACCATCTGCATTCGTTAACCACTGACAAGGCTCATTGCTTAAACCTAATGGCAAAACATTTTTTTACAATTAAGATTATAGCTTTGGGACGGGTATTTCCTGGTATCCAACCATAAGAAGGAAGTATAGCAATTTTGGATTATTAGGAAGGTCCTATGCATTGAATAACCATAAGTCTGAACAACATGACATCTCGAGAATTTCTTTATGCATTACCAGAGAAGGTTGACCCTGCTGCCATTGATGGATTGGAGACCATTTTCCATTTTGACCTCGAAGGGGATCAGGGCGGTCAATACACAATTTCAGTAGCCGACCAGAAAGTAACTGTAAGCGATGGTCTCTCTGGTGAAGCAAAATGTGTAATCAGATCTACTGGTGACACTTTCATCAAACTCGCTACCGGAGAACTCAATCCTATGATTGCCATCCTGACAGGAAAAGTGAAGATTAGTAACCAGGGCGAAATGTTACGCTATGCCAAATTATTTGGGTTGATGTAAATTATGGATATTGAATCTTTCAGGAATTTTTGTCTTCATCTGAAAGGAGTCGAAGAGACCCAACCTTTTGGCCCGGATACACTTGTTTATAAAGTAATGGGAAAAGTATTTGCGATCACTGGACTGGATGAAGAAGATTTCAGCGTCAATCTGAAATGTGATCCTGAAAAATCGATTGAGTTAAGAGAAACTTTCCCAGGTCGAATAATTCCTGGTTTTCACATGAATAAAAAACACTGGAATACTGTCTTATTTGAACAGGGTTTACCTCATGAATTATTAATACAGCTTATCAATCATTCTTACCAATTAGTCATTGAAGGTTTACCTTTAAAACTTCGCCAAGCCCTCCAGCAAGCTGATGAATAAAGAGATATTGATTGTAGGACATGGCCTTGCTGGTTGTCCCCTGGCAATGACTTGTTATCGAAATGGCGTTCCATTCAAACTGGTTGGTTGTTCGTTGCCTGGAGAAGCTTCGTCGGCATCGTCAGGACTAATTGCTCCGATTACCGGAAGACGTTATGTTAAAGCCTGGAAGATTGATGATTTAATTACAAAAGCTTTAGATTTTTATCGTTGGTCAGAGAGCTTACTAAGAGATACATTTTTCTTTCCTATCGATATCATTCGTTATCTCAATGATCAGGAATCAAAAAAAGCGTGGGAGAAAAGACTCCATGACAGAGATTATGCTGCATACATTTCAAATAAGAAGAATGATGCACTCGAACAATTAGGCAGGTCACATGGAATTGTCACAGGAGGATTTAGACTAGATACACCAGGTTGGATCGGTGCTGTCAGAACCTTTTTACATTCGAAAGGTGTCCTTGAAATGTTGGATACTCCGTTTCAACTTGATAAGGGTGACCAGGGTATAAAAGTATTTGCAACAGGAGCGATTAATGAAGCTTTCGCCCCCAGGGTTATACCTAACAAAGGAGAGTCTTTAATCGTCCATATGCCCGATTGGAAGATTTCAAGTGTGATCAAAGAAGAAGTTTTTGTTGTACCTCTGCAACAAGAGGGTATGTATTGGATTGGTAGCTACTACCAGCCCTGGCCTGAAATTTTGTCGATATCCGAAGAAGGGAAAGAACAAATTTTGCAATCTATAAGGAAGGTATATAACGGAAGTTTAGAAGTACTCCAACATAATGCTGGTGTTCGTCCTACAGTCAATGACAGAAGACCATTTATTGGATTGATGCCTGGACACACTCAACTTTATATGTTTAATGGAATGGGGACTAAAGGAACCAGCCTTGCACCCTATTGGGCAGAGCAATTGTTGGCTCATATCCTTTCAGGCATTGCCTTGCCAGAAGAGGTATCTCCATCCAGGCATATTACTGAACCCGTTTATAAATCGTTACCTTAAATATGGAAACCGGTTAATAATTCGTTAAATACCACTCACCCCTCTGTAAATTTAGTTCCCCAAGCATCAATACCTCGAATTCTATAATGAACTACCATGAAATACCTTATCCTATTATTACTTACGGCTGGAGCATTCATCCTTTGGTCATGCAAAGCAAAAGTGGCACCTGTGTCAGACAATAAACCTATTGATCCGGCCCAATTGGAAAAAATGTGGAAAACCATTGATTCACTTGAAAGTAAAGGACTCATTTCCTCCGCTTTAGATGAAGTCCAACGTATCAAAAAGTCAGCTTTGGCAAGCAATGAATCAGGGCATTTATTCAAAGCCATCATGCATGAAAATAAATACTTCCAGCAATTGGAAGAAGATTCAGCAATTAAAGCTATAGAACGTGGAGAATCGGAGTTAGCTACTTATCCAGAGCCAGTTCGATCAGTTATGCATTCCTTATTGGCTGACTGGTATGCCTATTATTTGAGAGGCCATCTATGGGAATTCAGAAGCAGGACAGAATATGGTGGGCCTGCTGGTCCGGATATCAGGACCTGGGGCATCCGTCATTTTGTAGTCAAAATACAAGAACATTATAAATCATCTGTCCAATGGGAAGGGTTGAAAACAGCGCAAGTCAAAACATACGAGTTGCTTTTGACAGCGGATGTAAAAACCGATGAGCTGCGACCAACTTTGTTTGACATTTTAATGCACAGGGTATTGGATTTTTACTCCGGCAATGAAACCTGGCTTACAAAGCCAGCTTATGACTTCGTACTTACTGACCCTGTTGCTTTGTCCCCAGCCAGTGAATTTACAAAGCATGTATTCATTACAGAAGACAGCCTATCCACCACCTGGAATACACTTCAGTGGTTTCAAGAGCTTCTTTCATTCAGGCTGACCGATCAAAGGAATGTTTCATCGCTACTTGATGCAGATTTAAAACGTTTGCAATATGTATATCATCAGATGCTCCATGATCAGAAGGACTCTCTTTATGCTAATGCTTTAAAACTATTATCAGATAAACATAAGGGAAATGCTGAGTCTACGCTCGTGGATTATTATCGGGCAGAATGGCTCATTAACAAAGCATCTGAATGGCAGTCTAAACGTGATTCAACATACCGGTATGCATATAATGAAGCCTTGCAAATCTGTTCTACAGCGATTGCTAATTTTCCTGATGCCTACGGTACGCAATTATGCAAATCGCTGATTCAGCAAATTGAATCAAAATCACTTTCTACATCGGTTGAATCCATTAACCTTCCGAATGAAGAACTTCTTGCACATGTGGATTACAGAAACCTGGACCGAGTCCATTTAAGAATTGTTAAATTACCTCAATCCCCTCGGAGATGGAGAGGAGAATCATGGGATGGTGATGAAGTATTTAAAAAACTCATTCAATTACCGGCCCTGAAGAGTTGGGAGCAATTACTTGATAATGGAAAGGATCACCAACCCCATACAACTGAAATTGCTTTACCTGCATTACCAGTTGGTCATTATGCATTGATAGTTGCGGATAGTAAAGATCCTGATGCGAAGAAATCAACTGTCGGTACTGTCATGTTCACTGTTTCATCTCTGGCATATTGGTACATGGATGACCGGGAACAGGAACAGAAAGCAGCCATCGTAAACAGGGTGACTGGACTTCCTGTACAAGGAGTAAAAGTTGAATTTATTTCCCTGGATTATAACGAGTCATTAAGAAAGCAAGAAGAAGTTAAGTTAGGAGAAGCCATTAGTGATGCAAAAGGCTGGGTTGATGTACCTGCTAAACCAGGTAAAAATCTGACGCTTCGTCTGACTAAGGGTGAAGATGAGTTGTTCCCTGATGATGCTTACTACACCTACAATACTCACAAAAATATACCCGAAAGATCAACGACACTTTTTTTCAGTGACCGGGCCATTTATCGGCCAGGTCAGAAAATGTACTTCAAAGGATATGCCCTTCTTTTTGATGCGGACAGAATACCATCCATTGTGCCAAATAAGAAAGTTGATATCATTTTGTATGATGCAAATGGTCAGGAAGTTGCCAAGCAATCTTTACAGTCAAATACCTTTGGAACCTTTGCAGGTCATTTTGATCTTCCTTCAGGCGGCCTCGCAGGACAAATGTCTATTTCCAGTAGTCATGGATCTGGACGACATTATTTCAGAGTTGAAGAATATAAGCGTCCGAAGTTTGAAATCACGTTTGATACAGTTCGAGAGAATGTGAGGTTAAACCAGGAGGTTGTCGTGAGTATAAATGCTTTGGATTATGCAGGAAGTGCTGTTTCCGGAGCAACGGCAGGGTATAGAGTCGAGCGTGTTTCCCGAAGACCATGGTGGTGGTTTCAGCGGGGCTTCTGGCCAGGAAGTGAAGACCGCCAGGTCTTGAGCACGGGCAGTGGATTCACCGATAATGATGGCAGCTTCGATATTCCATTCGTTGCGAAAAGTAAGCCTGGTGACTATCCCGATATGATGTACAGTTTTGAAGTGACCGTGTATGTAACTGATATCACAGGTGAAACACATGAGGCTACAAAAACGCTTACCATTAACCAACAAGGTTATGAAGTGCAGGTCTCTTTGGAAGAACGTGTTTCTATTGATAAACTAAAAACGATAAATGTAGCTGCGCACAATAGCGATGGGGCAGAAGTAAAGGTAAACGGACAGATAGAAGTTTCACGGATTAATGGTCCGACTCAAAATAAACGAGACAGGTTATGGAGTGCCATTGATATCCATTCTATTGCTGACCAGGAATATATCTCAAGGTTCTCTAATTATCATGTTCCTGGAAAAGAACATATGTCTTCATGGCCTGTTGACAAAGTTGTTGGAAAGCGAATGTTTGATATCAATGGTAAAGGTCAAGTAGATATTTCAACCTTGATACCTGCGCCAGGTTTTTACAAATTGGCATGGACTTGGAAAGATGATGCCGGTAAGGAGTTAGTGTTCACTCAATACATAATGGCTTACCAGGTGAACTCTCCATTACCAGGATTTCAGGTAAACCAGGTTGACTATGAAGCTAAGCCTTATGAGCCGGGTGAAAGTGTTCAATTTACTTTATTGACCGGGCTTACAACACCCCCAGCCACGATTCAGCTTGTGGAGCATCGCACCAAACAGGATATACCAGTTTGGATATCAGACGCAGGTCGTAAGAGTCATTCTATCACCTTGAAGGAAGAAGATAGAGGAGGTGTCTATGTTCATCACCTTACGGCATTCAATAACAGGTTTTTTAAGGAGACGAGTTTAGTACAAGTACCCTGGTCAAACAAGGAATTGAATGTTACTCTAAAAACCTGGCGTGATAAAATGGAACCAGGTGATGAAGAAACATGGACATTGACAGTAGAAGGCAAACAACAAGAGAAGATAAGTGCGGAAATGTTGCTGAGTATGTATGATGCCTCCCTGGATGCTTTCGTTCCACACCTATGGCAAATGAGTTTGTATCCAGTTACTTCAGCAAAAGCAGTAATTCATAGTGCATCCCCACAATCTGCCAACTTTTGGAATTTGGTTTATCATTGGAATGAGACATACATAGACATTCCTATCCGGCAGTATCGTGACGTCAATACATATGGTTATTATCCAGAAGGAGGATATTATCCAATGCATAGAGGTGGAATCATGTATAAGGATGAAATGGCCGTCATGGATGGAGTGAAAGCAGGAGCATCTAATGCCCAAATGCCCGCCCCAGGAGGTAAACGAGATGAAGCTTTAGAAGAAGCAGAATCCCAGGCAACATCAGTAGGCGAAGGAGTGAAAATCGAAGAACCTAACCCACCTCAACTAAGATCGGCTTTGGATGAAACAGTATTCTTTTATCCACAAATGAATACCGATGACCAGGGCAGGTTAACCTTCAGTTTCAAAATGAAAGAAGGCCTCACCAGGTGGAAGTTCCAGGCATTGGGTCATACAAAAGCTTTGGCGTATGGATTGACAAATACAGAAGTCGTCACGCAAAAAAAACTAATGGTCTTCCCAAATCCACCTCGTTTTTTCCGGGAGGGAGATACTATTGCTTTTCAAGCTAAGGTGACTAGTTTATCAGATGAGTTACTTTCTGGTAAAGCACAGTTGAAGATTATCGATGCCATTTCACAGGAAGATATTTCTTCTCAATGGGGATTGAAAACTAATGAACCATCATTCCAATTAGATAAACGTAGTTCAACACCGGTTTCCTGGATGATCACTGTTCCAAAAAATTGGTACAAACCAATTAAGTACCAGGTGTCTGCTACTGCAGGGACGTTTTCAGATGGAGAAGAATCATTACTTCCTGTTGTTACCAATCGTGTATTGATTACAGAAACCCTTCCTCTTCCTGTCAAGGCGAGTGAAACGAAGACGTTTGTATTCAAATCTATGCTTGAAAACAAATCTTCATCCGCCACCAATCATCAATATGTGGTAGAGATGACCACTTCACCCGCTTGGTATGCTGTCCAGGCATTGCCTTACTTAATGGAGTATCCTCACGAATGTGCAGAACAGGTGTTTAGCCGGATTTATGCGAATTCATTAGCATCACATATCGCCAATAAATATCCTGCTATTAAGAATGTATATGATACCTGGAGAGCATCAGGAGATGATGCTTTGCTCAGTAATCTTGAAAAAAATAAGGATTTGAAATCCGCTTTGCTAGAAGAAACTCCATGGGTCAGAGATGCTATGGGTGAAACACAACAGAAGAAAGATATAGCCTTGCTGTTTGAAGTAAACCGCTTGAATAATGAAAGGAAACAAGCCTTTGAAAAATTGCAAAGTATGCAAATGGCCAGTGGTGGTTTTCCATGGTTTCCAGGCGGAAGGGATAATTGGTATATCACCCAATATATCCTTGAAGGTTTTGGACATCTTGCAAAAATGGGTGTCAAGGTCACCGATCCTTCTTATTCTGCTATTGTAAGTAAAGCAGTTCCCTACATTGATTCAAGGATGATAGAGTGGTATGATGAGCTGAAGAAACTTGAAGCGCAGGGAAAAGTCAAAATGGATGAACATCATGTAACAGCTCTTCAGGTCCATTATGTTTATACACGTTCTTTCTTTAAGGATGTTCAACGTCCGGCCAAGTTGGATGAAATCAACCAATACTTGAAGAGCCAATTTGAAAAGTATTGGTTGAAGCATGCACTGTACG
>DASXWI010000168.1:0-3709 GCA_036503755.1 Saprospiraceae bacterium
TGAGCAGTGAGCAGTGAGCAGTGAGCAGTGAGCAGTGAGCAGTGAGCAGTGAGCAGTGAGCAGTGAGCAGTGAGCAGTTTTTGCCGGCTGCGCCGGCAAAAACTAATGAATGTTAAGCGTAAGTTCACTTACGCTTTCGCGGCAGCAAAATTTATTTTGCATAAATAATCGTGGTGCATGCATGCATTGGAAACGCAAGTTAAAACTTGCGTTCGCACAAGCGTAAGTGAACTTACGCTTAACATGTTTGATTTAAGGATGGCTGCGCCATCCTTCGCCCCCTTCTTGCTTACCTTCCTCCCTTGATCCATTGATACCTTCCTCCTTTCATCCATTTCGTTTTACCTTTGCCACCTCATATTATCTACCTGACAATGATTGTTTACAAATTCGGAGGCACCTCCCTCGGAAATGCCGACAGAATGAAATCTGTAGCCAGCCTGATCACCAGGGATGACCACCAGAAAGTCGTTGTACTTTCTGCCGTCTCAGGGACTACAGATACCCTGATCCGCCTATCTGCCGCTACTATAGATGAAGGAAAGATGATCATCTCAGATATGGAGCGCCAATACCAAAAATATACGGAAGAACTTTTGGCCAATTCTGATTGTCGCGAAGCTGCAAGTGAATTCCTTGAAAAAACGTTCTTTGCTTTAGGTGAAGCTTTGCTAAAACCATCTCCTCGCGATGAGAAATGGTTTGTGGCTTATGGGGAAATCATATCTACTTCCCTCTTCAGCCTACTGATGGTTGAACTCGGTATTAATGCAGCCTATCTGCCTGCACTTGATTTTATGCGTATACGGGAAGGTGAGCCTGATATGGATACCATCAAAAAACTTTTACCTGATGTACTTGACCGTACTGGTGATAAAAAGATCTACATCACACAAGGCTATATCTGTCGCAACGAACAAGGGCAAGTCGATAACCTCCGACGTGGAGGAAGTGATTATTCTGCAACGATCATTGGTGCTGCATTACTGGCTGATGAAATCCAGATCTGGACGGATATCGATGGTGTACACAATAATGATCCTCGCATCGTTAAAAAAACCATCCGTATCGATGAACTAAGTTATGCGGAAGCGGCTGAGCTTGCTTATTTCGGAGCCAAGATCCTGCATCCTTTATGTGTTCGTCCCGCGCGCGAAGCCGGGGTGCCAATCCGTCTACTGAATACGCTCAATCCGGATGCAGACGGCACGATCATTCACCGCGAAAATATTTCAGATAAAGGTGGACCAAAAGCCGTAGCGGCCAAAGACGGAATTATCGCCATCAATATCAGGTCTTCGCATATGCTTATGGCTCATGGTTTCCTTCGCAAACTTTTTGAAGTATTTGAAAAACACAAGACCTCAGTAGATATGATTACTACGGCAGAGGTGGCCGTGAGTCTGACGATCGATGACGACACCAATCTCGATAAGATCGTGGATGAATTGAAGGATTACAGCTCGATCACTGTGGATAAAGGACAAACCATCATCTGCGTAGTAGGTGATTTCAAAAAAGGAGATGCTGGTATCGCCGTCCAGGTACTCAATCCACTTAAGAACATTCCGATCCGCATGATTTCATCCGGTGGAAGTGAAAGCAATATCTCTGTGCTGATTGATTCACAATACAAACAACAAGCACTTGAAGCCCTTAATGCTGATCTATTCGGTCAATGACGATATTTATTGAATCACCAGTTTTTGTTGTATCCATTTTCCATTTTGATCCAACAGGTTGAGGATATACATTCCTGATGCCAATCCTGTAAGATCAACCTGGTCGCCTGTATTTACATTCTTCTCTCTAATGCATTCAAGGCCATCCATGGTCATGATGGCGATATCGAATGAAGAGTATGCATTACTTGAAGATTGAATTGAGAAGGCATCTGTTGCAGGATTAGGACTGAGTGTCAGTCCTGATGTTTCCCAGTTTTCTATGCTGCTGACCGGAAGACACTCTCCCATGATATGTTCATCCATCCATTGCAATCTTCCATTGACCCATTGTTTCAGATAATTGGCTTCTTCGTGGTAGGTGTCCCCGATAAAATTATTTGGCCAAATGTAAATTCCAAGAATTGGCCATTTTTCATAATTCCTGATAGATGGCCCTGCCAACAAATTAGCTTGCTCTTCCAGGTAATTCATCAGGTTGCTTGTACTCAGTGCTGTTTGTCTCAACGTGTCATATCGACATTTGACTTTATCCCGGAAATAGCTGTCCTCCATTAGCCTGCCCCACCACAAAGGTGTATTTCCACAAGCTGTACTATTTTCATAGGCCCAGCCTTCCACATACTGGCATTCACAATAATCGACATTGCCATAAGCAAGATTAAAATCCCACAGCGGACCTAAATGGAAAAGGGAATCAACCGAATTGCGATCCTTATAAAAAAAAGTACTAAGCCGATACGCATCGACATTATGTCCCAACTCGCAAACGATAAAGTAATCTACCAATGATTCGATATCCAGATATCTCCGATAACCGATTTGAGGATCGCTGAAGTTATCCCCAAAGAGTGCAGCTTCGAAGTTATGGTATAAATTCTGGATGTATGCCCTTTGAGCGGGGTGCAGATCCGGACCTTCAGGCTCTTCATATACAACAACGACTTCTTCCGCCGGGTTGCTCCCTTCATAATTGGATACGAAATACGTACCATCGCCATCATGACGATCAATCTTAAGAATATAACCTCCGGTTAAAGCATCACCCAATGTATCCACTGGATTTAGTTTTTTGATGTCAACCCTGTTTTTATCCCGTTTAATTTTTTCTTCAAGCCAATACACCCCCATATAATCTCCGTTCAGCACTAGCTCACATGCTTCGGTACGTGGGGCATAGCCTCCGACAGCTCGTCCCAAATAATACGTGAGTGCATCTCTCAGAAATGATTTATCGGTATACGGTGCATATAATATCCAGTCTTCTTCCTTAGGAAGTCCTAGTAATGGCGTTTCCAGGTCATCACCTTCATCATCCTGAGTTTCAAAACTGTAACTCTTTTTTGGGAAACTCTGCGAAGAAGAACCCCTTACTTCAATTTCCATATTGCTTTCAAAAACTACCGGGCCTGGATAACTGTTCAGGTTTCCATTTTCATCATCAATCACTTTGATATGACCTGGTATCTTTGGTTCATTGGGTATCGTGACATGATCCGTCTCCATCACGATGATTGGCAATGACGTTGGTGTATAAGCTTCTTTGGCAGGAGCTTCTTCATCAAAGATTAAACTCCATTCGATCACATCGCCACCATCTGCATAAGGATAGGTATCCAATATGCGCAGGGTCCAGGTGCCATTACCAGATAGTTCATTGTTGGCTTCCCCTAACGGTGTAAATGGTCTGTATGAACCCTGAAAAGGAGAATAACCTCTTATGATATGAGAACCTGCTTCCATGCTGAAACAAGTGTGATCATAAGCGTCTCCATCACCTCCCATAGCAGAAGTGAGCAGGAGATTTGCACCTGATGGTGTGATGAGCCGGATGTCCAGATCGGAAACCCATGAATGAGTAATATTAATACACACTTGCTTAAGCCCATGGTGCTGATTTAAAGTATCAGGAGACAGATTATCGATCACCATCAAATAGTCATTAATGGATCCGTCATCGTTTATGATACCTCCGGTACTAGTATAAGTCTGTGAAAAACTTTTAATCTGGACGAACAACAAAGAGA
>DASXWI010000169.1:0-2046 GCA_036503755.1 Saprospiraceae bacterium
GAAAAATAGAGGACGGACAGGTCGCGACCTGTCCGTCCTCTATTTTTCAATCATCACCCATGCTCATAAACCTTCCTGATCCTCGGATTAAGATTAGTCATGATCTCATAGGTGATCGTGCCACACATCTTGGCGAGAACCTCTACAGATTGCGTTTTGTCAAAAACAGTCACTTCGTCACCAATGGCAGTCTCCGGGATATTGGAGATATCGATC
Organism: Saprospiraceae bacterium; assembly: GCA_036503755.1. Lineage (GTDB taxonomy): Bacteria > Bacteroidota > Bacteroidia > Chitinophagales > Saprospiraceae > Opimibacter. The sequence continues at coordinate 217 of DASXWI010000169.1, forward strand.
ATGGTCATGTCCATACATACCCTTCCAATGATAGGAGCCTGTTTGCCATGCAACAGAAACGAACAACCAACATTGCCGGCGACACGTGGAAGGCCATCAGCATAACCAAGATTGACAGTAGCAATGGTCCGTCGAATATCCGTGATAAAACTGCGGGAATAACTGACCGACTCACCAGGTTCGATGACCTGGATATGAAGGATTCTCGCTTTGAGACTATGCACAGGTGTCAGATCCGGATGCTCAGGCAAACCTACTCCATACAAGCCGATGCCCATGCGGACATACTCAAACTGATATTCCGGAAAACGAAGTATCCCTGATGTACTCAATACGTGGCGGGGAGGTGAATAACCCAATCCATAAACCAGCTCCTGATACATCGCATCAAAACGCCTGACCTGCTCATGGGTAAAATCATCAAACCGCTTTTCATCACTTCCGGAAAGATGTGTAAAGACTGTACCTACTTTGATCCACGGTTGATCTTTAAGTATAGACACCAATTCATCAATATTATTTGGACCAAAACCTAACCGATGTGTACCTGAATCAATTTTGATATGAATCACTGCAGGGTCCTGGTTGTAGATACATTGAGCGAGTAGTTTGCGTAGAATATGTTCATTATAAATTTCAGGTTCCAGATTATGACGCAGGATGAGATCCATTCCTTCGGGATCCGGATTCAACACCATGATTGGAAGTGATAATCCTGCATCACGCAATTCAATGCCTTCATCAATCACAGCTACTGCGAGCATATCAACATGTTGCCACGATAAAAACCTGCACACTTCCATACTCCCAGCACCGTATGCGTTAGCTTTGACGACGGCAATCTTCTTTACACCTGACTTTATCCTTTTGTAGAAATAACGGAGATTGTTATCCAACGCTCCAAAATCCACATGCAAGACTGCACTGTGCGAACGCAACCTTAATCTCCTTGCTATTCGTTCAAAACCAAAACGTCTCGCTCCTTTCAGCAGAACAACTTCATTATTAAAATCCGCAAACGCACCAACCCGAATCATTTCATCTACATCCTGGTAGGCAAATGTTTTGATCTGCGATGGTAAGAGTTGTATTAGCACACTAACTTCTTTTCCAATACAAATCAACTTGTCCACACCGGCACCTGATATCATCCTTGCGAGATCTTCATATATCCCAGGACGTCCATGTGCGTGATCAGAGAGGATGAGTGTTTTCTGTTGGGTCTGACCTGCGATATCAAGACTCTCCAATGCATATTGCAACGAGTCCAGGTCGAGGCTATAACTGTCATTGATCAGCACGCAACCCTGGATACCATCTTCTGCTTTAAGACGCATATCAATAGGCTGCAGATCTTCGAATGCTTTCAACCTACTTTCCAGCGTAATGCCAAGTGCTACAAATGTGGTCACACAAGCAAGGCTACATGTGACCGGCACTACCCCTGCAAAGGGAATATGATAAGAATGTGCATTGTTTTCAATTTGCACAGTAACCTCAGATCCTTCATCCTTTTTCTGAGCCACTGCATTGACAAGTCCAGTTCCACTCAGGCTCCAGGTAAAATGAAATTTATCCGGAAACTTATTTTTTATGGCATCAAATACGATTGGTTGATCATGTGGAAACACAATTGCAGAAGCGTCTGTGCACATGATCAGTTTTTCATCCAACTTTAAATGCAAATCTCCACCAAATCCTTCATCATGCGCATCGCCAAGATGCGTGAACACGACAATGTCAGGATGAATGATCTGTTGAAGCTTGATCATCTCTCCGGGACCAGAAATACCTGCTTCGATGATTGCATATTTTGTATCCAATGGAATA
>DASXWI010000170.1:0-6434 GCA_036503755.1 Saprospiraceae bacterium
TATTTCGGCAGTAAACGTTATTCGGACTCCAAGTGAAAGTATGAGACTAGAGGTTATAAGGTTGATGAATTTGATGGCTGAGCTGCCTGATAAGTGGATCCCTGCAAGGCAAGATGGTAAGGAAGTCGCAATGCGTTTTACACTTCCGATCAAATTTATGCTCCAGGATGATAGAACTAAAATCATGTATGATAAAAGGCAAATGGATACTCCAACTTCTGATCCAAATGACACCAATACAACCGTAACGGTAACAAGTCTCCGCACAAATACTAAAAACAGCAACTCTGATCATGCTGCTAACAATACATTGGTTAAAACCATTTCGGTCGTTCCAAATCCTGCTACCGAATCAATCACGGTGGAATTAATCGAAGGAGCACATACTGTCAACATTTTTGGCTTATCAGGCAACATTGTCCTCACCCATAAAGTCGTAGCTAAAAGCAGTTTAGACAAAGAGTCGATTAATGTTTCTGCACTATCTGCTGGTCAGTTTGCTGTACAAGTATTGTCTTCCAACGGAACGGCCACAGGATCATTTACGATTGTGAAATAACTCAAGTCTTATAAAGTAAAAGGGGAACAAGAATTCACTTGTCCCCCTTTTACTTTCATATACAATTGCTTGATATCATCTTTATTGCTGACCCGGTGGCTTATCCTCTTTCTTTCCGAATATACCATCAATGAGTTTTCCAATGCCACTACGTTTCTCTTCTTTTAACTGAAATTTACGAGGCCCAACATAAGTTGAATCTCTAACTGTCCCTGGCTCTACATTGAGTTCTTCAAGTTCGTCTGCGGTCAACGTAAACGGACAATCATTCACCCATTTATATTCTGCCGGCCAATACGTATTGAAGTACTTCTTGTACGTGGTATCTGCTTGTAGTTTTTTCACAAACTCACCCCAAATGGGTAAAGCAGTTTTGGAACCCATTCCATCACGCAACGAATTAAAACTAACACGTCGGTCGAAGCAACCTACCCATGTTCCGGCAAGGAATTTTGGAGAATAACCTATAAATAAACCATCAGAGTGAAACTGAGAGGTACCGGTCTTTCCAGCAAATGCACCGCGGACATCATACTCAGGATACCTGATATGGGAAGCAGTTCCTCGATCTACAACATTGGCCAGCATTTGGTTCATGATCCCACATGTTGATGCAGAGAATACACCCGTAGTCGGTAAGGGCGTAAATTCTTCCAATACATTTCCATCCTGATCCTCAATCCTGGTAATATAGAAATAAGGGCGGTGTGCTCCTTTGTTAAGAAAGGTTGTGTATGCGCTCACTAATTCCATCAGGGTAACTTCTGCAGTACCGAGCGCTACGGATGGAATCTTTTTTATTTCACCCTTCATACCCATTCGCCTGAGCTTTTGAATTACATTGTCGATTCCAGCATCCAGGATAACTTGTACAGCAATTGTGTTTATACTTTTGGCTAAGGCTCCGTTGAGCGAATAAATGCCTTCATAGATACCATCTGCATTGCCCGGAGACCAACCATCAAATTCAGGATATGCAATACGTGTGTTCGCATAATAAGTGCACGGGTCCATTCCCTGGTCTATTGCTGTAGCATAGATAAATGGTTTGAAAGCTGACCCAGGATGACGCTCAGTCAATACATAATCGATATTAAATTGCTCAGCATCATTTCCTCCTACCCACGTCATCACACCACCAGTTTTAGGATCAATGGCCACCACAGCACCTTGCAATGTTTTCAATGTATGTCTAATACTGTCCATTGGAGACGCAAGTGTATCCTTCATACCTCCCCATGTCCACCATTTCATCGGCATGACCTTATTCATCGAGTCAAGTATTTCCTCTTCCGAAAGTCCTTTTTCCTTGAGCGCGACATATCTGTCTGATCGTTCCATGGCATCCTGTACCGGAGCATTGTAAGGCGTCCAATCCTTAAATTGCTTATCAAAGGACTCCTGCAACCTGGTCATATGAATGCGCAATGCTTCTTCAGCATATTGCTGCATGGTATAATCAATCGTCGTGTAAATCCTCAATCCATCTGTACTGAGGTTATAAGGATCTCCATTTGGTTTAGTATGCTTCTCACACCATTCTATTAGAAATGGACGAATGTGATTTCGGAAGTAAAGTGCGATGCCCTCTGAGTCAGTATTACGCTGGTAAGAAAGGTTTAATGGGAGCTGACTCAGTGAATCGTAGGTGAGTGAATCAATCACACCGTTCACTTGCATCTGGTTGAGCACAACATTCCTGCGTGTCATTGCCCGATCAGGAAAATTGTTTGGATTGTAATAACTGGTAGCTTTCAATAAACCCACTAGCATAGCACACTCTTCAATATTGAGTTGGTCAGCTGTTTTGGAATAATAACGGTCAGCTGCAGCATCCAGACCGAAAATATTTTCTCCAAATGGAACCGTATTGATATAAAAAGTAAGAAGTTCCTCTTTCGAATAAACATTTTCAAGCCGGGTAGCGATAATAAACTCACGGAATTTGTTGATCACCATGGAAGCAAAAAGGAAATCCTGCCTGGGGAAAAGGTTTTTAGCGAGTTGTTGCGATAGGGTACTACCTCCACCTGCACTTTCTTGCCCTAAGATCAAACGTTTCACAAAAACACGAATCCAGCTTCTGAAATCTATGCCGGTATGATTCCAGAATCTTGCGTCCTCAGTTGCAATCAGAGAAGTCATAAAGGCTGGAGGAATATCTTCAAATTTCAGTGTGTTCCTGTTTTTGGTGTAATATTTACCCATGAGTTTGCCATCGGCACTATAGATCTTTGACGCTTCAGGTTGCCTGATGCCAAGTAATGTTTTTTTATTTGGAATGGTGCCAAACAAGCCAAGCCAGGTGAGCAGAAAAACAGTCAGAATCAAAACGAAAAGGGCGCCTAAGGCAAACAAGCCCTGGATAAACCATTTCTTTCGTTGCTTAGGATTTTTTATACCATTCAGGATACGCTTAGGCAGGGTAATGATATAAGTCAATAACCTTTTAGGCAGTGATGCAAGTCTGGTTCCAGCCTGGTCTTTATCTATTTCCGGCATCTTCATTAATCTCAAAGGGATGAACCCAAAGTTATAGTAAGTGTGGTGGTTTGTTTGTTACGTTTTACTTTCAACCTGACTTCCTGGCCTGGCTGATATTTTTCCAAGGTAAGTAACAAATCATTATTGGATTCAACTGGTTCATCATTTACTTCGATGATCAAGTCACCCATTACCAGGTCGCCGGTCATGGATCTCCGGGTTGGTTGAACCCCGCCTTTTTCAGCAGCTCCCCCAGGAGTAACATTCAGGACAAGAGCCCCTTTAAGGTCCATCTTGTCGATGGATTGTTGTTGAACAAGTTCAATACCGAGGACCGGACGTTTGACCGCCCCATATTTGATTAAGTCAGGAACTACCCAGTTGACTACATCTACAGGTACAGAAAATCCTATTCCGGCATAAGCCCCTGAAGGACTATAAATCGCTGTATTGACACCAATAAGTCTACCTGAGATGTCAAGCAAAGGGCCACCTGAATTTCCAGGGTTAATGGCTGCATCCGTCTGGATCACATCCCTGATCGGTACTTGTGCAACTGATTCAATTTCTCTTCCTAGCGCAGAAATAATTCCGGTGGTTAATGTTTGGTCAAGACCGAATGGATTTCCGATGGCAAGTACTGATTGGCCGACCCTGAGATCATGGGATGTCCCGATCCGAATCGGTTTCAAATTTGCCTTTGAATCTATTTTAAGAACAGCTAAGTCTTTGCGTGGTTCCCTGCCTATAATTTCTGCATCCCATGTGGTTTGATCTGATAAAGTAACCTTTGCTTTATAAGCATCCCTTATGACATGAAAATTGGTAACGATATGGCCTTCATCATCCCAGATGAAACCAGAGCCCGTTCCTGCAGGAATTTCATAAAGATTGGTAGACCAATAGTCCTGCCTGACAGTTGTAGTTGTAATGTACACAACGGAGGGTGCAGCTTCTTCAAATAAGGAAATGGTTACTTCCTCTGAGTTGCTAATAACTCTAACTGAATCAATTGGTCTTGATACAGCTGATTCAACGGGCTCCTCTGTTGGTTTTAGTTGTGAAGCAGCGACCTGATCAGGTTTGCATTGGACAAGGATACCTGAAATGAACACCACGATTATAAGATTGAGACCAAGTACGGATTGTTTCATAGTACATAGTAATTGGATAAATACCTGTTAGGCAAAGATCAGGATATTCCAACTAGTTACCCCTACTTACGAGGTTAAGTTTATTAATGAAATCTAAACATAATGTTACAACTTGATCTATGACCATACTAAACGAGCATCCTAAGTAGTTATTTTGTGAATTGGTTATAGAACAAACCATAAAAACAACTATGAAGAATTTTCTGATAAACTCGTCTTTATTGACTAAGTCAATAATTGCCACTTTGCTTGTGTTGGTAGTAGGTTGTGCAGTCAATCCTGTCACCGGCAAGAAACAAGTTTCATTAATGTCTGAAGCGCAAGAACTTGCACTTGGTGCTGAGTCAGATCCTCAAATCATTGCCCAGTTTGGTTTGTATGAAGATGCAGAGATGAAGTCATTCATCGAAAAGCATGGACAAGAAATGGCAGCGATCTCGCACAGGCCAAACCTGCAATTTCATTTTCGTATTCTTGATTCTCCTGTAGTTAATGCCTTTGCAGTACCTGGAGGATATGTTTATTTCACCAGGGGCATTATGGCCCATTTCAATAATGAAGCGGAGTTTGCAGGTGTGCTGGGCCACGAAATTGGACATGTTACAGCAAGACATTCGGTAGATCAATACACGAAATCAACGATCGCCCAGGTCTTGATGATTGGAGGACTAATTGTTTCAAAAGAATTGCGTGCATTCGCCAATGAAGCTAATATGGCGATGCAATTAATGTTTCTAAAATACAGCCGTGATCATGAAAGTCAGTCTGATGAACTTGGAGTAGAGTACTCCACGAAAATTGGATATGATGCCAGGGAGATGGCTGATTTTTTTAAGACGCTTCAAAAATTGGGGGATGAAGGAGGTGATGAAATTCCTGACTTTTTATCTACGCATCCTAATCCTGCTGACCGATATACAAAGGTAAGTAAGCTTGCAGAAGAATGGCAGGCAAAAGTTCCTAAGCCATCATACAAAATCAATAGGGAAAGTTATCTGAATCTGGTCAATGGAATCGTTTATGGAGAGGATCCCCGTGAAGGATATGTTGAACAAAATGTTTTTTATCATCCTGAGCTAAAATTTCAATTCCCTGTTCCCTCATCATGGGATTTAGTGAATACACCTACACAAGTTCAAATGGCCTCACCAAATGGTGATGCGCTGATAGTTTTTTCTGGAGCTAAAGGAACGCTGCAGGAAGTTGCTACAAGTTCAGCAACTTCGCTTGGGCTTACAGTTGCTTCAAGTCGACAAGTAACCATTAATGGATTAAAAGCCTTGGAAGTTATGTCGACCCAAACAAGCCAGGACCAAAATACCGGCCAACAAAATACCCTTCAGATTCAAAGTATGTATATCAGTTATGGCCAGTTGGTTTATATTTTTCATGGCGTGGCTTTACCAAGCGGTTTCCAGGCAAATAAGCCATCTTTCGATCATTCTATGAACGGATTTAAGGAGTTAAAGGACCAATCTAAGATCAATGTTCAGCCGGAGAAGATAAAAGTGGTAGCTGTCAAGCAGTCCGGAACCTTGGGACAGGCTTTAAATTCATATGGAATACCGATGTCCAGGCACCGTGAACTAAGTGTTATCAACGGAATGGACATTGCTGACCAGGTTAAGGAGAAGGATAAGATCAAAATTGTGACAAGAGAGCCATAATCCCATCTATAAAAGGAAAAACCTGGGTTTTAGGGGGTAAAAACAAGTTTTTCAGGAGTATTTGATAATTCGGTCAATAATCTTACCTTTGCCCCGCTAAAATTTTAACAATACCGCATGCTGATCATCGAAGTTAAAGAAACTGAGTCCATTGACCGCGCCCTTAAGAGGTACAAGCGTAAAGTGCAGAATGTACGTCTTATCCAGGAGCTTCGCCGCCGGAAGGAATTTGTAAAGCCTTCTGTGTCTCGACGCAATGAGATTCTGAAAGCAGTCTATAAGACTAAGAAACAGACTGAGGAATAATCCTTCTTCGGTTTCATCGGTGGGAATCTCTCATCAGGTATTTTATTTCCATTAGTTGGTCCTATTTAGCGTATGACTGTTTGGTCGCGCACTGAATAATCTTACATTTGCACATCCTGCCCGGGTGGTGAAACAGGTAGACACGCAGGACTTAAAATCCTGTGACCCGAAACGGTCGTACGGGTTCGATTCCCGTCTGGGGCACAAACCGATCTTGATAGATCGGTTTTTTTATTGAGGGTGATATCACTTAATAACACCTTA
>DASXWI010000171.1:0-3162 GCA_036503755.1 Saprospiraceae bacterium
AGGTGATGAAGCTCTTTTGTCCAGCTACCTGTGCAGATTAACAGTAATCCCGTAGCCATCGGGTCTAGTGTGCCGGAGTGTCCGACTTTAATTTTTTTGACACCATACTTTTGTCTTAGGATGCCTCTGACTTTATTGACCACATCAAATGAAGTCCAGCCTTGAGGTTTATCCACAAGAATTAGTGCACCAGAGAGGTAGTCTGCAGCTTCAAGACTGGTTACAAATGGTACCATGAAAAATGAAAAATGAAGAATGAAGAGTGAAAAATGTTGGCTAAATACCTACAGCAACCGCTTGGTTCATGACCAAATAGGAATTACTCCGTGTACTCAGTGTGCCCCGTGCGATGAAAAGGACAAAGTAAAATGATAATCTAAGAAACTGTCTATTTCCTGAATATAGCGTAGACCTGCATGGCAAGACCTGCCAGGATCACGATTGGGGCCAGCACTGTTCGCCTGGCACTATAGATCACACTTTCGTCCCATACATTAGGGTCTTTCATACCACCACCAAGCATCAGGATAAGGCCAAGTCCAATCAATCCGCAACCTATACCGATATAGAGGTAATTCTGCTTGCTAAACAGCAACGGGAAGGACTGGACATTACGCGTAGACGTAGATCGGCGTTGCGATTGGGAAGAAGTTGCTGGTTTCGAAGCTGTTTTTTTCTTAAATGACTTTGGATCCTGGCTCATATGATATATATAACTGGCGTCAAAGATATGTAATTCCAGCAAGGACATGGTTAATTAGGGTTAAAACCAAAATGCATTACAGTGACAGGATAAAAATTCGGTACATACAGTAATGTGTATCGTGTAACCGCTTTTATTTTGCCTCATGTGCTGTTTTCCCCTATTTTTGCCCATCACAGTTGACTCATAATACTCCCGGAACTTGTCTATCTCTGTCTCGAACCTTTCCAAGCATTTTGGCCCTCAAAAGGCAGTAAATGATATCTCCTTCCAGGTGGGAAAAGGGGAAATCCTTGGTTTTCTGGGCCCAAATGGTGCAGGTAAGACAACCACGATGAGGATGATCACGGGATACCTGGCTCCTGATGAGGGTGAAATCACCATCAATGGCACAATAGTATCTGAGGATAATCTTGCCATCAAAGCCCAGATCGGTTATCTCCCGGAGAACAACCCTTTATACCTGGATATGTACGTCCGGGAATACTTGCGCTACGTAGCCAGGATTTACAAACTTGATCATCCATGGAAGCGAATTGATGAAGTGATCGGGATGACGGGTCTTGGAATAGAGAGCCACAAACTCATTCGTACACTTTCTAAGGGATACCGTCAACGTGTGGGACTTGCGCAAGCCATACTTCATAATCCGGATGTATTGATATTGGATGAAGCTACTTCTGGTTTGGACCCCAACCAGCTTATTGAAATTCGGCAATTGATCCGTGATTTAGGAAAGGAAAAAACAATTCTCCTCTCTACGCATATCATGCAGGAAGTACAAGCCTTGTGCGATAGAGTAGTCATCATCAATAAAGGTGTCATCGTAGCAGATGGTAATATCCATATGCTCAGTCAGAAACTAGCTGGAGGTGTGAAGGTGGAAGTAGTTTTTTCAAGGCCAGTAGCAGATCCCACTTTCCAGGAAATAAAAGGCTATCGGTCCCATGAAAAATCAGGTGAGAACAGATACATCATTTCCGGTGAAACGGATGCAATCAATGAAACGGTTTTTGATTTCGCTGTCAGCAAAAATCTCAAGATTTTAGAGATGACTACGATGCGTGAAAGCGTTGAGCATATTTTCCAGCAACTTACTACCAAGGTTTCATGAGAGCGATCTATGTGCGTGAACTTGCGAGTTATTTTAGTTCGATGATTGCCTATATCACCGTTGGGCTTTTGCTTGCGGTGTTGGGATTAGTATTATGGGTGTTTCCTGATTTCAGTTTATTACTTACTCCATTTGCTGGAATAGATGCATTGTTTGAAATTGCTCCATTGATCTTTATTTTTTTGATTCCTGCTTTTACCATGCGCACATTCGCTGAAGAAAAGCAGGCAGCCACATTAGAAGTCTTGTTAACTCGACCTGTATCAGCATGGCAGATTATCATCGGGAAATTCCTTGCGACCCTCTCCTGGCTGATCATTGCCTTGGTACCAACATTGATTTATGTGTATTCAATTTATCAATTAGGTTCACCACCTGGGAACATAGATCTTGGTCAGATCGCTGCATCTTATTTTGGATTGTTTTTGCTTGGTGCTGTTTTTTGCGCCATCGGAATACTTGCTTCTGCGCAAACTTCTAATCAGATCGTGGCTTTTGTTATGGCGGTATTCCTTTGCTTCATTCTTTATTACGGTTTCTATTTTATAAGCCGGATAGGTTCTTTTTCCGGTAACCTGGATGCCATCATCGAATCACTTGGTATAGATTACCATTATCATTCCATCAGCAGGGGAGTAATTGATACCCGGGACCTGGCCTATTTTATTTGTGTCATTGGACTATGTCTGACATGGACATGGGTCTCCATCACTAAAAGAAAATAATCCATGGCTAGCCTTTTTAAAGCTGAGAGCCGTAAGGTGATGACAACAGGAATGCTGATCTCAGCAATCCTCATCCTGGTTTATGTAGGTTCTCAATGGGTGTATACATCGTTTGATGCTACGGAAGAACGCCGTTACACATTAGCACCTGCAACAAAAACATTATTAAAAAATCTGGATGACCGCATCTATATCAAGGTGCTGCTTGATGGTCGTTTCCCTGCAGGCTTCAAAAGACTTCAGGAATCGACCGAAGATATGCTTCGAAGATTTGCTATTGTCAGTCCGGAGATTGAATACAATTTTGAAAATCCGAATGAAGGTACTATTGAAGAAGTCAATGAACGTCGTCAGGCACTAGCTGAAGAAGGCCTTGTGCCCACTAAGCTTAGGATAAGCGACGCTGCAGGTGCTTCTTCCCAGTATATTTTTCCATATGCCATCATCAATCATGGAAACCGGAGTATTCCAGTTAGCCTGCTGCAAGATGATATCCCTGGTGCTGATAAAGAAGAAATCCTGAATAATAGTATTGGATTATTAGAATACAAGATTGCGGATGGTATTCAGAAAATAATGAGGCAAACAAGGAAGGTTGTAGCTTTTTCAGAAGGTCAAGG
>DASXWI010000172.1:0-9075 GCA_036503755.1 Saprospiraceae bacterium
GCATTCAGGTCTTTTTAGTAGGAGAATTGGGCTGGCCTGTTTGAGGCGTATTGGCTTGTTTTTGTAATGATGCATTCCATTGGTCTAAAGGTACAACTTTTGGTTGTTGAGGATCGCCTTCATATGCAGGTGTCATGATCTGCACATTGTTTTCATTGAATACATCCAGAATATTGCGATGTAAATCCGTATAGATAAAATACATCTTTTCCGGGTCATTGCAGTAGGCATTGATTTCATAGCTGACGGCGAAATCACCAAGCGTTTGATGAAATACCCATGGCATTGGATCTTTTAACAACCCGGGTGTTCTAAGAGCGGCCTCTTTCAGCATAGACTCTACCAGGCGCCATGGGGTTTCATATCCGATCCCCACGCTGGTGTGAAGGATGATGCCTCGCTCACGCGCAGCCTGTGTGTAATTTTTGATACTGCTGTTAAGGAGTATCGAATTAGGAATCACAATTTCTTCATTCTTGACGGAACGTAGTCGTGTGACCATGAGGCTTTGATCAATAACAAAGCCCATAAACTCATTAACCTGTATGCGGTCACCTTTTTTAAAAGCCCTTCTATACGTCATAGAGTAACCCGCAATGATGTTAGCAATAAAGGAAGATGACCCAAGTGAAAACAATACACCAAGAAAAACTGAAATACCCTGAAAAGCACTGGATCCTGATCCTGGTATATAGGGATATGCTATGACCAGTGCAAAAATGATGATCAACAATTTAACAATCTTAAATGTGGGCATAGCCCATTCAGGGTCAAAGTCCTTAATCGCTATTTCACCCAGATGAATCCCATTAAATAACAACCTGGTCAGCTTAATGAAATAGTTTGTGATGATAAAAATGACGAGAAGGAATACGAGGCTTGGCAATTGTTTAATAAAACCAACTCCTATAGATTCCAGTGGGCTGACCAGCACATCGAAAATATCTGTGGAGACTTGTCTCGTTGCCGGAAAAAGCCCCAGGATATAGTCCACAAAAATCAGGACAATAAAAACGACAATGAAGAATCTGACCAACCGATACAAAAAATGGAGCAGGCTCAACAACTGTTTTGACTGAATAATTTTAAAGGAAACATTTTCCAGGTTATCAATTCTTGTTTTTATCCGTCGTTGGAACCAGGCATTGAGTTTTTTAAAAATCTGGACAAAAATGAACACACTTGCGATCAGGATTCCAATCGCTGCAAGGGCTTTCAAAAAACTTGATTCTATGTATGCAGGCGTTCTTTCATTGCGATAGCGGATTATACTTTCCCTTATTTTGGGAATGATAAGTTCAACCATAACTTCTTTAGAAACATCTTCTACTTCCGCATCTTCGTTATATACGTTTACGACAAGCAAGTTCCCTGCAAAAATCTGGATGCGGTCAGTGTGAAAAACCTTCTTGAGGGAATCTGCCGAAAAAGAACGGTTGTTGGCCGCCTTGATGATCCGCCTTTCAATCGTCTCAGCCCTGGCTTCTGCAGGAAAACTGGATACGCCACGCACAGAAAAAAGTTCATACCCATCTACAATGACTGGGGCCTTGAAATGCGATTCTACTTGCTTATCCGGATCAATGTCAGACTGCTGTGCATAAGCAAGGTTGAACGAAAGAAATAAGTGCATTAGCACCAGGTTCTTTAGAATCCTTCCTTTGCTTAAACTACTGAATGCAGAAAGCAAATGGCTAGCCATGTATATCCCGGGTTTGAGATCAACAAATGTAAGATAAATCAACTGGTTAAAATTTGGGAAGTCATGATGACTTAGATCAGTAGACCTATAATCTTTTGAAAAACTTCTGCCGCTGAAAAATAGACAAAGAGGATAGGAATAAACGGTAATGCAACCGTTACGCCAATACTGATAAGATCTCGTGCGGTCACCGGAATGACCCGGAGTTGTTGTAACGTATCAAACATACTGGCATAATCATAGGCCATCGAAGGATCGACCAGGCGTTCTTCAACACGTTGGTCAAAGGGTTTGTCATTTAACCAGTCTTGCTCAAATTTGCCGCTCATTTCAGCGCCGAGTTGACTTAGGTGAAGCAAACCTAATTGTTTGACTTTGACCAACCTTCCGATAAAAAACAGCAAAGGAAGGACCAGCACACCGATGGACAAGATGATGTAGCCAATCACCACTCCTTGTATCATTGTAATAGCTTCATGTGAATTCATGATATAAACCAACAACTGACCTGTGAGCACCAGGCTTCCGGCAACAAAAACAAAACTAAAACTACGCTGTGCAAAAATCAGGATACTCAATCCTCCTGAACGGTCAGCATGCGTGGGTAATAATTTTAATCCTGCTTTTGAAAACCTATAGAGTAACATCATCCACACGATGTATCGCCATATCCATTGTAACAACAGAAACTGAAAAAAGGGTACTGAAATAAAGAATGCCCATTTCCCGGCGAGACTCATCACGTTGTCAGCGGGCATCCCCAAAAATTTCCAGGATGTTGCATCCCCTTGTATCCCTCCATAAGCGCCACTCTGCACCAACCCCATAACAGAACCAACAACAATCAGTAAAAGGACCGCTTCTGTCAAGGATGAACATGCCAGTTTTCGCATCCATGGGAGTGTGACCTCAATCATTTTTTGCCGGGCTTCACCTTCAAGTAACGAATTTGTCATGTACTTAATAACTGCAGTGGTTTTGATATCAATGACATTCCTGATGATAATCAAGACTGGCAATGCGATCAAGAGCCTTGCATGGAATGCGATATCCTTCAAGAAGGGAAGGGATACCTCGGTATACAAGGTTCCATCCAGAAAGGTCATGATGGCCAAGGGTATCCAGGCTAAGCATATACCCGCTATAGCCAATGCACCTTGATGGTTTTGGACGCCCAGTTTCATCTGAACTTTTCGAAAAAGCCCACCTTCAATAAGCGAATATTCTTCCGATGATTGCTCTTTCATAATCTTTTGAATAGAACTCTTTTAAAGGACGAGATTGCTCGTATGGATTCCTGTATTTATCGGATGCTTGCTTAGTAATACGTTTTTACATCCTGAAACATCATATAACTCAGGGCAAAATAGAAGACATTCGATTTGAGACCTTCATATGGTTTGATGCCCGCGCTATCTGTAAAATCCTGATTGTGGAATTCACTAAAGTAGTATTTAAACTTGAGATTGATTCCTTCCGGAAATTGAATCCCTGCCAGTACTCCATGTTGAAAACTTTCCGGACGATTACTGAACCAACCTGATATTTTATCGATTTTATCACCATCATCAAAAGTCTTTTCCTTGTAGACAAAGGGGAATTCGATTTCATATCCACCGTAAAAAAATAATTTGGATAAGTTGCCGACTTTAAAACCAAATGGTATACCCAGGTTGTAGGTGCGGAATTTTTTCTTGTACACAAGCTGATTGGTTGGATCTCTATAATCGTCATAGATATACCCGACATTTCGGATCGCTAATCCCGAAAAGAGTCCAAAGCTCTTATTCACATCCTTGTTGGCAAAAGCCTGTATATTAAAGACCGGAGCCCAACGCATAAGAGAGTTGGCTTCCTGCCCATCATCTTCCATATCCGCCCAAGAAAAGATCATCTCTCCACTGGCGGAATAATAAATCGGCGAAGACTGGCCCGAAGCAAAAGTGATAAAGCAACCGAAACTAACAAGCAGGGAAAAAAAGTTTTTCATTAGGATCTATGTTTTATTTATTTTTCAAATATAACCTGAAATCATTTATTTATTTTTCTCTTACAAACTCGACATCATAGGTGTTTTTCTCAACAGCCTGGTAATAGGTTCCTGCAAACTTGTCTTGCGATAGTATATATTCAAGACCATATGTTGAACCGGGGTAATTGATATCCTGCAATTCAACCATGATATAGTATTTGCCATCCTTTTCAGCCCATGCTGCGCGTCCTATCTTAATTGGATTAGGATTATAGTATCCAATATCCAACTTGCCATCCTGACCGATGTGACGGATTTCAAGGATATAACCGCCATCCGGACGCAACCATCTTCCAACTAAATGGTCAAGATTTGGATTCTCCGTGATTTGTTTGGCCCCTGGTGGAACTGTGGTTGAGCCCTCAGCTGAGGAAGGTGAAGAATTCTTAACAAAAATGAAGTAAATGCCGATGATTAACAAACCTAGACCAATCCCAATTATTATCCAAGTTTTTCTTTTAGCCAGGATTGAAACCGATTCCAATTTTATACTTCTTTTTCCCTTTGCAGGATATGGCATAGACGAGGATATAAAATGATTAAAACCGGAACCCAAGGTGAACTGTATACCTATATCCTATACTTGTGGTATTGGAAGTACCTGTTTTCTTAAATTCGACGTCATCCAGCGCAAAAGTATATCCAGGAAATTTCTCTTCCAGAATCTCATTCAATTTTTCATACAAAGCGGATTCATCATCCGGATCGAGTGTCGTATCAAGTTTCGCTTCGAGGGAATACCAGGCAATGCCGGGTCCTAATAACACAAAATCAAGTGCCAGCCTATTCCAAAATACAAACTGGTAACCGAGTTGCGCGCCAACAGCCGTCATGTTAAACTTAAACTCTGAATTTACTTGACCCTGGAAAGTTTCCGTATTCAGGTTCCAGGTGTTTTCTCTTCCCATAAACACATGAGATGCATATGGTCCAATATATAGGCCACGAGGAGCTCTGTGTTTGTTTTCTGATGCCAGGTAAAAACGATAATCACCTGTTACATTAAACCCTTTGTCTTTTGAGGATTTTGTAGCAACAACAGAAGAGTCACTCCCAAAATCAAATAAACCAAATTTGGGCAATGATGCTTGTCCCATATTTATAGAAAAACTCTGGTGCTCACCAAGTGTTCTTTCATATCCCAACACCAGTGATCGATCTCCGAATATCATGGGGTTTGTTAGGTTAAAGCGTATGGTGTTCTTGCGAACCTTTTCTTGCTTTGTTGTTTCCTTCATATCCATACTTTCCTGAGCAACTATGGATGTGTTAGCAAAAAGAAAGAAAAATAGTATGCCTGTAAAAGAGAAATGCCTATTCATAATGGAGCGTTATTAGATAAACCCAAATTTAAAGCTAATAATTGAGGAAATAGGGAAGGATTATAGATGATGAAGGCTGAAGTCACATGCCCAGGTCCCTGAACAATTGCTGATATTCCGGATTATCAGGATCGAGATAGTGCAATGCTTCCGCATGTTTCCTGGCTTTACCAGGCAGTTTTTGCTGCATATAGAGAAAAGCCAATGCATAATTGAGATTGATAGCTTGTGGATGGTAGTCATACCCTTTTAGCAATATTCGCTCAGCTTCTGCCAATTTCCCTTGTTGCTGCAAAGCAAGGCCATAGTTATAATACAAGCCAGGGTTGTCAGATCCCAGTTGTTCTGCTTTCTTGAAATTTACTAATGACTTTGCAACCTCACCAAGTTCATAATACAGTAATCCAAGGTTGTAAAATACCTGGTCGTTAAATGGATCAACTACAGATGCATCCAGAAGTGTTTTCAATGCTTCCTGGTTTTGACCTAAGCTATTGTAAGCTGTAGCCAAATTCATTCTTGCATAATTCATGAGGCTGTCCTTTTTTAATCCTCGGTTATAATACATGATCGCATCCCGGACAGCACCGCCTTGCATCTTATAATCCCCCATCATCACATTGCCTATGGAAAAATCAGTTTGGTATTGAAGAAATGCAATATTCTCCTTATCCGCCATATCATAAGCATCTTTATAGTCAGCTGGAACACTCTCCCCTGGTAATCGATGGTATAAGTCTGCTGCAGCAATACGGACAGCGCGTACCTCATCTGATAAAGCCGCGTAAACCTTGCTTTGCCAAATTTCAGGTGGATAGTTTTCCAATGACCGTATTGCATGATATCGGACTAATGGTTTAGGATCATCTTGTACATTAAGCAAAGCTTGTGCGTTACCCATGGTTTGAAGATTGCCCATATAATAAGCCGCTGTTGCGCGTGCCATTTCTGGCTGCGTTGTATCCGATAATAATTTAACCAGGTGAAACTCACTCTTATCATTTAGTAAACTACCCGGAATCAGATCATCTGAAAAATGAGGCTTGCGCTCCGGTCCATACCATTTTTCCACAACCTCTGCAGACCACGTCGCCGATTTGTCAGTATGGCAACTATTACATGCATTAGGTGTACCATAGATTACCGACTGATCAGGACGAGGAACTCTGAAACTGTGATCCCTTCGATGATCATTGCCCATATATGTAGTAGTGGCCATATGACAATTAACACATTGTGCGCCTTCCGATTCCAGTTTATGAAAGTGATGCTCTTCTAAAGCATAATCAGGCTTATGGCAACTCAAACAAAGATTGTTACCCTGTAATCTTAGTTTTCCGGAATGCGGATTATGACAATTGGAACACCTTACGTTATGAGCAAACATTTTGCTTTGGGTAAATGATCCGTATTCATAGTCCTCTGATTTGATCTGCCCATCTGCGAAATAATGCTCATCCATGATGACTTGCGGAATGAGGTCATCCATGATCTCACCCGAATGAATCAAATCAGGTGAGACATCAGATTTACGTGCATGACATGGGGCGCAGGTATTCAATTGCAATTGGGAGATGGTATCGCGTCCATACCAGAGACCCGCGTATTTAATATGCTCACCTTTCTCATATGCTTTCGATTGGACAAAAGCAATGTGCGCGCTTCCAGGGCCGTGGCAACTTTCGCAGCTTACATTGATTTCATTCCAGGTGGTATGGTATGCATCGGTTTCGAAATCATAGTTTTTCTTGAGATCGGTCGAGTGGCAGGATGCACACATTGTATTCCAGTTCTGGCTGTTGCCCGTCCAATGAAACCAATCTTTATAATGAATCTCCTGCCCGGTATATTGATGAAACCATTTCTTTTCGCGCGAATCCCAACTTACCCTCGTAGTCTGCATGCGACCACCTGGGAAAGCAATCAAATATTGCTGTAATGGGAAATAACCAAAAGTGTACAGGATCTCATAATCATGATTCAGGCCGTCATCCCCTTGTGTGTTGATATAAAATTTTCCATCTCGTTTAAAAAAAGCATTGGTGACTCCATCTGCAGTAAACGAAGTGTTGTTAAAATCGCCTAATACAGTAGAATCATTTGCAGGCTGCATGGCCAGGTAATGATCGGACATTTTCCAGTCTGTATAAGCTTCCGTATGGCAGGACTTACAAGCATCCGAACCAACATATGTAGTTGACTGTCCAGTTGAATAGTCCTCTTCTTTAGAAGAAAGACATCCCCATGCAATGACCAATGCACAATAGATCGTGAAACCTACAATTAACCCGGTTTTCAAAGTAAGTTTCAAACTAACCAGGTTGAGATCGATTAATTAGCATTATTCAATTCATCCAACAGATGCTCCATTGGAAATTGGGACACAGGGATCAAATTGGATTGCGGTCGGTCTAAAACCTCGATCATGACAATGACAAGTGAAAAGGACACTGCCATTATAACGGTGGACCAGGAACGTCTTGATCCTACAATGGAGGCTTGATACCCAATCGAGAACATACCTAACAACATAAGGACAAAAAGTACGTCCCATACGCCTTCTGGTATTCGGGTGTGAAGCCCTACAACAACTCTTGAAGCATTGATATTGGCGATATCATTGAGCGATTCGATATAAAGTGCGGCCACATCCGAATTCATATCCTTCTTAGCTTCAGTGACAGCCGTATTCCAAAGTTGGGTACGAATTTCTTCACATTTAGCGATCACCTCCTGAAGTTGATTGATATCATGTGAAAGAACAGCAGTAAGCCGAAGACTGGTATATTCCTTGATTAGATTTTTGGTCTCCAGACGTTGTGAGTCAGGCAGAAAATCGGAACGCATCCAAGTCGTGCGCAGGAGGTTGGCTTCTTCACGAACCAAATCCTTACGTGCCTGGTAACGATCCGTGACGATACCGAAAGTAAATGCGATGATAAAGGCAAGCAAGGCTAATACATACCCGGATATGGAGGAAACCGTTGATTCCGATTCCACTTCTTGTCTTTTTCTAATCGCCTTACCAACGATATAACCAAATTCACAGGAAAGGATAACCAAAATGAAAGTGGTCAACAAAAGCATTAAAACAGGCATGTCCTTTAGATCCATGGTTACTTATATTGGATGTGAGTATTAGTAGGAAAAAATGTGGATAGAGGTTCCTTGACAAATGTAGTTAATTCCCTTGCTTAACGATTTAGCCACTTCCATTCGATTTAGAACTCTTCCTGAACACAAAATACCGACAACCTGCTTCCATCCCCCAATTGTAGCGACCGATAAAATCACCATAAAGCCCTGCATTTACCTGGGCCCATAAATTGAGGCGTGGTCTTGGGGCAAATGCCATACGTCCTTTCAAAAGCATCGAAGTACCGCCATTGATGTAATCGATAAAGAGTTCAGGAGCAATAACAGACCATGCCCGTTTGTTCCAATAATGAAGAAGTACTCCTTGCACTTTTGTGAAACTCAGATCAGCCCTGTTTTCATCACCTGAAAATGAATTGGTTTGTTGAAATACCAAAGCAGCCAATGTTTTATAATCTTTTAGAAAAGCGCTATAGGTAATCACCGGAATGATCAGGTTTTTGCCTGTACCCTGCGCTGGCGTAGCAGCCGTGTTTACACTAATTTCAATAGACGCCGTTACAGCAGATCTTTTCGCCTGGTGAATATTGTATCCAAGTAGTCGGAATGAAATATCCCCGATGCCGTATTTATTAAATCCCTGCGGATAAGGAAATGTATTATTGACAAAAGGAAGATCGACACGGGTAGTAAATCGTTTTCCGATTTTCACAATCGTCCGTACCACAGTCTGGTTAAGATTAAAACCACCTGCCTTATCATAATGTTGAAATTCATTAAATACTTCAATCCTGCTTAAGAATTGAGATGGATCGTCAGCGGAAACAATGCGTGGAACCGGAAGTGATGTTAAAGAATCTGTAGTGGTCTGGGCAAGTATGAAGCCAGTAACATGCAGTGTCAGCATGGTACAAAGCCACTTA
>DASXWI010000173.1:0-9668 GCA_036503755.1 Saprospiraceae bacterium
ATTTGAGCAATCGTATTACATCCAAGGCCATTACTGTTGACTACGATCAGTGGATTATCCAGGAAGACTTGCTCACATACTGGATCGATACCACAATTACCCAGGAAAGGATTACTACCGATATGAATATCAATTGCGATATCGATAGGGTGATCCAAACCTGAGATATCGGTTAAGAAGGTATTGTTTTCAATGTTTAATGAACCCAATTCAGTTAAAGATTCAAAACCGGTTATGGTTTGTAAAATTCCGTTGCCTGAAATGTTTAAGTGGTTCTGTATGGTTTGGAGAGAAGGAAAACCTGAAACATGTGCCAGCTCTTCGTTATTGAGAATATTTAGACCGCCCGTGAAAGTCAAATTTTGAAATGCGGTAATGGAAGTAATCTCGGAATTGCCAGTAATAGAGAGCACACCTTGGATAGATTGCAAAGCTGAAAATCCTGTTAAAGTTTGCGCTGTTACAACACTTATGCCGAGACTTCCTCCCACAGCTTGTAATGTGGAGAACATGTCAAAATTTTCAAAGAAACCATTGATCGTAACGTGTCCATCTACTGATGCCAGTGACGAAAAATCTGCCGTGTATCCGAAATTATCACCTCTCGAAAGCCCAAGGGCTCCACCAATTGAAGTAAGCGAATGAAAGTCATAATTTGAAGGACTGGAATTCAGCCATACACTATTGCCCACACTTTGCAGGTTGGGGAAGTTTAATGCATCATGATAACTAACACTAAAATCCAGATAACCTCCGATGGATACGAGGTTGTAGAAATTTACGGTACTGGATAAAGTACCCATGTTCATAGTCAGCGATCCTCCAATCGTGGTCAGACCTGCGAGACCACTGATATCAGAAAGGCTATCTGCATTGATCAAAACATCGCCCCCGATGGCAGTCAATTGACTTAGACCATTGAGGTTATATATTTCACCCCCCGTGATGCCTACGCTGCCATCAATGGTCGTACAGCCAGGATAGTTGGAGGAGAAATTATCCACTTGGTCCTGGGAAGTAAAGACAATGACCGTAGGGATGCAATGTTGGGCATCAAGTGCTTGTGAAAACGTGAGGAGAAAGAGGGAAAGTGCAAGTAAAATCTCTTTCATTGGTATGATTGGCTGAATGAGGCTGTAAGGTAAGGTATATCTTAGAAATGGGGAGCAAGGGATCAAGGGATCAAGGGAGCAAAGGATCAAGGGAGCAAAGGATCAAGGGAACAAAGGATGAAGGGAAATGAAAAATGAAAAGAGAAACTGAGGCTGAGAAAGACCTCCGTGAACTCCGTGGTTCCTCCCTTGTTCTCCGTGCTAATACAATTCATGATGGAGAATCTTTGAGTAACAGAGTAAGAGATGAAGAATCAGTGGAGGTTTATTTTACTGTTTTATTTCCTGGATTTCTTTTCTGATTAGGGCATTGATATCCACCTTTGCCTTCTGGAATACAAGGATTGCGGTTCCATATTCACGGGCATCTTGATTTTCAATCGAACTCACTTTAGAGGCAGTGAGGAAATAAGGAGCAACATCATTAAGTTCGGTAGCCACATCATCTTTCTCTTTGACAAACAGAACGTTTATGATCGGTTTGTCAAGTTGAAACCAATTGATATAATCCGCATTGTAAGAGACGGCATTTATGTTTTTATATTTACTATAATAATTTATAGCACCAGCTTGTCCATAATTATCACAAATCACTATAGTTTGCTCCTGGTTTGAAATGGTATCATAGACAGCATCCATTTTTTCGGCTAATTCTCTCCAGCCTAACATGTCCGCAAAATCCTGTGGGATATGATGTTCCTCACCGTCTTCCCAACGCAACATTCCAAATTTTCTATACAAGTCAATTTGCGATTTTATTTGCTCCGGACTTTTATTGGGGAAACCTATCATTATAAACGGAATGAACATCATGCCCATCAGTATGAATGCAGCCGGTCGTACTATTTTTTTCCATCCCACCTGGCTGATTTCAGAAATATAAATTGCACCAAAAGCCAATAAGACCGGGTAAAGCCCAATCGCATAATAACTTTTCGCTTTGAAGAAAATGAAAAGGATAATCGCTATCAAATAGGTCAATCCAATCACACGATACCGCCTGAACGGAGGATAAACACCAAATCCAATCAAAGCGGCAAGTATGATAAAGAATGAATTGATGAAATAGAGAAGTTGATCTTTGATAAAGTCAAAGCGATTAACATGAATCAGTTGTGTCCTTGCCAATTCATTGAGTTGTCGGAAAGTGGGGAAGTCATTTTGATATTGCCATTGTAGATTTGGTAAAACGATCAGGAATGCCAAAAGAATAGCGAAATAGACATGCTTGTTGGTAAAAATATTTCGATGTGATGTCAACAATATTGCCGGAAATAACGCTGCAATAAAAATGAGGATATTGTATTTGCTATAAAACCCTAATGCAATAGCTATTGACGCAATATAGATCCAATGGGTTTCTTTGGTTTGAATCCATCTAATAAGAATATAAAAAGCAAGTGTCCAGAAGAAGATATCCGAAGAATTGGGTTGGAAAAGCGTGTTGACCCGCAACAAAGGAGATAACAAAAGAGCCAGCGTGCCAAGGAGACTAGCAAAGAGATTCCCATTCAGCTTTTCGATCATTTTCCAAACCAGGATAATTGTCATTGCTCCAAAAGCAGCTGGAAAAAATTTAACCCAGAATACGGAGCCTCCCAATGCATGAATCAAAAAGGAAATCCAGGAAGTAAGGGGAGGCACAGAGATAAATCCCCAGGCAAGATGTAAGCCTTGGTCGAGATGTAAGTATTCATCGCGCTGCAAGTCATATACCGGATGAATCAGGAGATACTGTAAGGTAAATTTGATGCCGATGATGATGGTAAGAATAAGATGGTTGCGATGCATCAAGGATGGGGTTTTGAGAAAGTAAAAGTACAAAATCAGCTATCAGCTATCAGCTCTCAGTATTGGTTCAACAGATTTATGTACTGTGCTCGCTGTTTTTCCTGGCCGTAGTGATCGTAGATAAAGAAGGATTTTGTGTAGAAGTAATTCTTTTTCTTGTAAAAGGGCCAGCACCCCTCATGGTTTACACTTAGCTGGTAATGACTCGATTCATTCGGGGTATTCAAGTATTCTGAAAAAAAATTACTTACAGAAAAGTTAGGATATCTCTATTCATCACCTTGTTTTTCAATTCATTGACCCCTGATGAGAAGGTGGATGGATGTATCCGGATTATAACAATTCCAGTTATAAAGACGTATTACATATAGATTTCCCCTTTAAGCATACAAATAAGGACACTACGATTATTATAAAATTTTCATTATATTCAATCATTCATTTAGGAATTGGAAAAATGAAAATCTTCAACCAGCTAACGGATACTCGATCAAGAAGCATCGCATTTGCAATGCAGAATTGATTAAGTAAGCGCCATCTAAGGTGGCAATCTCTTCGACGGGGCGTTGAGAGGCGCTCTGTCGGGGAGTTTTCGGAAAGAATTTGATGAAACGAGATAGTACATTCATTGGGACAGTGATCTTATGATCCAAAAATTTATTGATCATGAAAAAGCAAATCTTGAAATTGGACCCAGCCGGGCAAAAGGCAAAACAAGAACAACCTGCTATATCAAAGCAGGATTCGACTAAGCCAGGCCAGCCGGAAACAAATCAGGGTGCTTCGCAAAAAGATACACCCGGGACGAGGGGTTATCCTCCTCAGCATACTGAAAAGCCCTGGTGATATGTATAGTTTACGTTTCATTCAAATTCAAAATTTAAAGCCATGGGAAGTTTATTGTATTTGATCGCCATCATCCTTGTGATCCTTTGGGTACTGGGATATTATGCCTTCAACCTTGGTGGACTGGTCCACATCTTGCTGGTTATCGCTGTGATTGCCGTTTTGCTCCGTATTATTCAGGGTAGATCTCCAATCTCATAAGGTGAATCGACCACGATACTGACTTAAAAGATTAGTCCGTATGTAAATCATTGCTGGTCCCTGGATTTTCTAAAGCTAGAAAGACTTAACTTTTCAATGCATTGGACGATCCCAGGGACCTTCCTTTTTTATTGCTGACGGACTAATTGAATCCTGATGATAGGTTTTCTCAAGTATTATTTTTCGGTTTTACTCGGATTCATTGTACAGCCTGGTAGCTTTTTTATGTCGCGCATAGTTCTATATCTGTGTTTTTGCCCATGGAAATGGGGACAGTTTTTAATTACTCAGGTTTAGCTTCCTCTTTTTTGAAATATTTCATTCCTGCATAGATCCCGATGACACACGATTGGATAAAGAGAATGACTCCGAATTTTTCCCAATACAATGAAATGATCTTGATGGCAAAATTGACCAGGTAACCTGATCCACGACTGCCTGGCAAGTCGTCCGGGCGGGTAAATGCTTCACGATAAGCAGAAGCTACATCAACAGATGGAAAAGCTGCTGATAATGCATTGTGTAGAAAATTAGAAAGCAATGCAGCCCCAACCAACATACCGACAAAGAGGACAAAACTGTTTTCATCATGGCGCACTAAATAGGTGATCAGCGCGATGGCCAATGTCAGTGGGAATGAGATCACCAGGAAATCGAGGATCTCGACGATATCCCATGGCATCGGGATAGGGTTGAGTAAATTGAAAATAATCAGGGAGATGGGGGCAGATATAAATTGGGGGATAGAAATGATCAACGATAGATAACCGATTTCATCAACCACGGATTTGAAAGATGGCATAAGGGTGATGCTTTAGAAAAAATAAAATTAATCACTACCCACTTGATTTTTTAATCGGACCCCCCTAATTTCCGTATCGAAAACAAATTTCTCTGGTTACCGGCTGTAATCTGAGAGTCACCTTTTAACACCAGTTGAATCATGGGACTTACCATCCATTATTCCGGCATGCTCCGGAACCCCGAGTCATTACCATTACTCATTCAAGAAGCAGCAGACATCAGTACGAGCATGAAATGGCCGTATGAGATTATTGAAAAATCTCCTGATGTACCTGTTGAAGGCATCCTGATCTCACCCGAAGGTAGCGAGCCCTTGTGGCTCACATTTCACGAACAGGGATTCATGTGCAATCCTATGTTGTATTCCTATGTCTTGAAAGTCGAAGGCAAAGGCATACCTGCCGATGCTGAACAATGTCTGTTTACCAAAACGCAGTATGCCGGCGTTGATGCGCATATCGCCATGATCAAGTTGCTTCGCTACCTGAGCGAGCAATATTTCGAACGCTTCGAACTCCACGATGAAAGCCAGTATTGGGAGACCAATGATGAAGCGCAATGCCGGGACATCTTTTCTAAATATGATTTCATGATGAATGCAGTAGGGGAGGCATTGGATGAGCTGGAGATTGATCCATCAGAAAGCCAGGAAGAAGTTATAGCTAAGATTGAGAAGCTACTTCAAGACAGGTTTGGCCTTAAACGAACTGAATAGGCGTTTTTTACTCAGACGTAGTCGATACATAGTTGAATAGGAAATGGATTTGTAGGTGCTCAATTGTTTTCATTGAGAGAGATTCTCGTGTCGCCCTGATTTTTTTCTTGATTTCTAAATTTTACCAAATGAAACAGATTGTAAATGAGGAGTACAAATATTCCGCTATTACGGGGAAGATAATCGGGTGCGCGATGGAGGTGCATCGGTATCTTGGGAATGGTTTCCAGGAAATCATTTACCAACGTGCATTGGCCATTGAGATGAGCAGGCAAGGACTCAACTTCGCGCAGGAATTTGTGATGAGTGTATTTTATAAAGGAGAATACGTTGGTAAACGAAGAGCCGATTTTATGGTGGAAGATGTCGTGTCTGTTGAAATAAAAGCACGTTCTGAACTAGATGATGTCCATCTCAACCAAGCCATCAACTACCTCGAAATCTATCATATCGAGACGGGCCTCCTGATCAATTTTGGCGCCAAAAGCCTCCAATTCAAGCGACTAATTAACTCTAAGCGCTGATAAGCACTGATTGACGCTGATGAACACTGATTAATAGATTGCGCTGATTATTGTTTGCTAAATTTAAGATTATTCAAATAGGACATGTATTATCATCTTACTCTTCCTTATACGCTAAACAATATCAACAATTTAAAATCTGTCGACCCTAAAATCAGCGCCATCAGCGCAATCATATAATCAGTGTCAATCAGCGTTAATCAGCGTTAATCAGCGGACGTATGTTTTGATTCATCCTGAAAAAATTTGTCGGGTCCCATTTTGTTTTTACCTCGGTGAGTCGCGACAGGACATCTGGTTTGTAAGCACCTCCCTGGATTCTTTCAGTTTCTTCTTCTGTCATGAAATTGACGTATACACCACCGGTGGCATAAGGGGTAGCCTTTTGAAAAAAATCGCGCGCCCATGCAATGCATGTCTTGTCTTCCTGGGGTGTTTCCCAGCGGCTGTGTACATTCATGATGAAGCGGGCATCGCGATTAGTATATGCAGTAGCCTGTTCTGGTATCCTTGATTCTGCTCCACCAAAAAGACCTATGAAGATCTCACAATGAGGTGATGGTAAATGGCTTATAGAGTCCAGTACTATATCGATGGCTCCATCGCTTAATGAAGTAAAATTGTGCGACTTCCAATAGTTGCGCGCACCTGGTGCGAGGAGTGGATCAAACGCTTTTTGCCATGCAGAGTAGGGCATAGGGCCAATGAACTCTCCAGCAGAAGTACCGAATTTTCGAATGGGTGCTGCTATGAGTTTTTCTCCTTCCGTAGCGCTACCGGCATAAAAACAAGCAAAGACAACAACTTCTTTACCATGGATAGACTCAGGCAGGAAAGGCAATGGTGGAGCTTTGCGAAGCACAGCCCAAACATTGGCTTCGTCGGGAAGTGTTTTTACAAATTCGCGGTATTGATTCAGGAGTGACCTGGCTTGATCGAAAGGGAATACGATGAGGCCTGCAAAAATCTCCGGGCCAACAGGATGTAATTGATACTCAAATCCGGTGACTACGCCAAAGTTGCCACCACCACCTCGTATGCCCCAGAAGAGGTCAGGATTTTCATTGGTGCTGGCCGTGACATATCTGCCATCAGCCGTCACCACATTGGCGGAAACAAGATTATCTACGGTCATACCGTATTTACGTGTCAGCCATCCAAAACCACCACCTAAGGTGAGTCCTGAGATACCGGTAGTCGAATTGATCCCGGTAGGTGTGGCTAATCCAAACGCCTGCGTTTCATGATCGAAATTAGCAAGGGTCACGCCGGGTTCTACCCATGCACGGCGTGCGATAGGGTCTATGCGTACAGATTTCATGTGGGAGAGATCGATCATGAGGCCTCCGTTGCAGACGGCATTGCCGGCGATATTATGGCCTGCGCCTTTCACGGCGACGAGGAGATCATTAGCCTTGGCAAACCTAACAGCATGCAGTACGTCTGCAGTGCCGGCGCACCTGACGATCATACCTGGACGCTTGTCAATCATGGCATTCCAGATTGTTCGAGAGGTGTCATAATCAGCTGAGTCGGGCGTCACCAGGGAGCCACGCAGTCCTTGCGCAAATGCCTGGACAAGACCGGAGGGGATTGTTTTTTGAGCGCCATTATTGGAGGTCATGGAAAGGTCGGACATGATCAAAAGGTTTTAAAGATTGTTGGATTAGTGTTATGCAAACTGATCGTAAAGGATGAAACGGTCATAGATTTGAAACAAACCCTAAAATAACATTTAATACGTTGAAGTGGATATCCCATGATAATGGGAGTTTTAAAAGTGAAAAGTGAAGAGTGAAGAGTGAATAGTTTGGTATTCGGTTTTCAGTATCGGGTAAGCGGTATTCGGTAATCGGTATCGAGTCAATGGAAAAGAGAAGGAAGTACATCTTAAACACTAAACACTTAATACCGAATACTGAATGCCGTTTACCCGATACCGAATACTGAATACTGAACACTGATTACCGAACACTGAACACCGAATACCGAACACCGAATACTGCTTACTGCTTGCTAAAAGATTTAACGGCTAATGTTCGGTCATCTTTATCGCGCAACATGAGTACAAAATGCCCATTCGGCAATTGGTGAATATCGATAGGAGTCATGGGTTGAAAATCACCATGTAGGGCAACACGTCCTGAAGGATCATAGATCGTCCATTGTTGTATGCGGGTATCCTTTGTGTCGATCGTGATTGTTTCGGCAGCAGGATTGGGGAAGACACGGAACGCAGATGCTTGATCGAGTTCATCTTCCAACGCTGTGATTTCTTCTGTTCCGTATATGCGCAGATTGCGCCAGTTTCCTTTCAGTGGATAACCACCGGCCGGATAATAGTTACTCACAAAACCATCGCCAGGGACGCGCACCACCTGATGATTCGCACTCTCAACCAGATTGCTTCCCAAATAGAATTTGGCATTGTTTGTCAAGGTGTCATAGACCATGGTAAACTTATACCAAACGTTTTCCTGGGGATTAACATCCTTCAGGGTAATCAATTCATGATTGCTCAGCAGGACGGCGAAATCACCTGATTCCAAAACAAACAGACCAAGGTATTGCTGAAGGAGGCTCAACCCGCAAACGACGATACATCGCACCTGGTCATCGAGGTCTTCGATTTTAAATTCCACCTGTACGGCAAATTTCGGATCGAGGAGCGCAGCCATATAGGTGGTCCTGGCCCAGGCACCTCCCTGGTCCACGACAGGATGTTTCCCGTTGAAGTATATACCATCGGCGTCATCATACAGTGTATTGATCAGTACCATTTCGTTTTGCAATCCCAAGGCATCTTCGGGTGTATTGACCAGGGGATAGTGTGCAAAAGGAAAGAGGCCGCTGAGATCCTAACTATAGGCTCCTTTGATTAGGGTAGTCATCAAAAAAAGGATCAGGACGAATGTTGATGTTTTCATGCTTTCATGAATTTATGGGGAAAAGAAAAGAAGGCTAACCCAAGGAGGGTAGACTAAAAGTAAGGATTGGCGGATTAAAATCCAATAGTGTAATAGCGTGCTGGATTGATTCCTTCCTGATATTTGATTGCGGGCAAAAACGAATTAGGATTAAGATATTGATCATTTTTTTACCTATGCCTTTGTATATTTAAACATGAAAAATGGATTCTTAGAGCTTATCGAAGAGATATTGAGTCATTCACAAAAAATTATTGCAAACAATGAAGTGAATGAAGTTTATTATCGTGGACATAGTAGAGTTGATTATCAGCTTTTGCCAGGGCTTGCCCGATTGGAAAATTTACCAAAACAACAAAAGTTAGAAGGGGATGATTTGCTAAATTTTGAAAGTCGATTGGCAAGTGGTTTTATGCAATATGGTAATCACTTAATTTCACAGCACAGAGGCAGTTGGGATCCATTGTATCTAATGCAACATCATGGGCTGCCAACCCGATTACTGGATTGGACTGAGAGCCTGATGACGGCTCTTTATTTTGCTGTATGTGATGCCAAGGAGGATTCAGATGCTGCAGTTTGGGTATTGGATCCTTATGCTTTAAATAATACAGAAGCCAAAAAGGAAGATTATGATGTGCTGGAGTATTTAGATGTTAGATATCCGGAAGGATACTATCATTATTTCGTTGATACTCGAATGAATAAATCCGAACCCTTTCCAAAAAGAATTCTGGCCATTGCTTCA
>DASXWI010000174.1:0-10902 GCA_036503755.1 Saprospiraceae bacterium
AGTATTATTTACGGAAAAACCAGTGACCATGTTATTTCCTTAAAAGTGTTGCTGGCGGATGGGAGAATTATTGAAACAAAAGCGTTGTCTCCAGATCGGCTTCAACAAAAACTAGATGGCCAGGAACCTGACCGCGATTTATATACCGGCATGATGGACATTGTTTTGCCTCTGCAGAAAGAAATTGAACAACGATATCCAAAGACCATGCGGCGTGTGGGTGGGTATGCTTTTGATGATTTTCTTACTTCTGGATGTAGTGATCTCAACAGAATCATCATTGGGAGCGAAGGAACACTTGGGATCATCCTGGAGGCTACACTAAAGCTTGTTGATCTTCCAGCGTATAAAGGTGTAAGTGTTGTGCAGTTTGCTTTAGCTCGCGATGCGATCAGGGCGGTGACCACCATGGTAAAATATAATCCTGCTGCAGTAGAAATTTTAAGCAGGTTATTGATTGGGTATAGCCGCAAGAATATTGAAACAGCAAGTATGTGTGGGTTCCTGAAAGGTGAACCTGATTCAATTCAGATTATTGAGTTTTACGGTGATAATCCTGAAGAACTGCGGAAACGCGCTGAAGCCATGCATGAGGATTTAATACGACAAGGTTATGGATACGCGCATGATTATTATCCGGAAGGAAAAACGTATCATGATATATGGGGGATACGCGAACGTGGATTAGGTTTATTGCTAGGCGAACCCACAGATAAAAAAGGGGTGCCCGTCATTGAAGATGCAGCCATACCACTTGAACATCTTGATTCTTTTATCGCGGATGTTGTGGAGAGTTGTGAAAAGCGTCATGTAGGCGTAGACTATTATGCTCATGCAAGTGTAGGGGTTATTCATATAAAGCCCATCCTTGATCTCAGGCTCGAAAGTGATATTGTTCTTTTTAAAGAAATAGCGGATGAAGTGTTTCAACGCGTGATGCATTATGGTGGATCATGGAGTAGTGAGCATGGTGATGGCCTGGTACGAAGTGGATACCTGGGTGCTTTTTATGGCGATCGTATCAATGAAGGATTTACAAAAACAAAAAAACTCTTTGACCCTCAATTTTTACTGAATCCAGGAAAGATTGTTGATCCGCCACCCATAGATAGTCATCTTCGATACGGGCCTTCTTATCATGATCAACCCTTCCAACCGGTATATCAGTATCGCGAACAACGAGATTTTTATACAGCCATTCATCAATGCTCCGGACTCGGGGCATGCAGGAAAGTTGTCGGAGGTACAATGTGCCCCAGCTTTATGGTCACTCGAGATGAGGTTGATTCCACCAGAGGCCGTGCCAATGCATTACGTCTTGCCATGTCGGGACAGTTGGAAGACGGGTTGGCTAATCCACAATTGCAGGATGCAATGGATCTGTGTGTCTCTTGTAAAGCCTGCAAAGCGGAATGCCCAAGCAGTGTAGACATGGCCAGGCTGAAAGGGGAATTGATGCAACACCAGTATGATCGTCACGGGGTGAGGTGGAAGGATAAAATGATTGGGCGCAGTCCTGATCTCGCCAGGAAATTTTCCGGAAAAAAGGCATCCCTGGTCAATACTATACAGTCCTTTCCAATCATCAAGCAACTCATGATGAAGATGATGGGTATGGACTTGCGAAGAGATCTTCCAACCTATGCCACAAAAACATGGACGAGTTCAATCAAGGGATCAACATTTAAGTCAACTGATCCTGACGTTATACTTCTTGTTGATACGTATACACAATGTCACCATCCACAATCAGGTTTGGCAGGAGTCAGGGTATTGGAGCGATTGGGACAAAAGGTGATGTTACTTGATGCCGGTTGTTGTCAACGTCCGCGTATTTCGCACGGATTCCTTCGGGAAGCTGCAGTAAAAATAAAGCCTGCTATTGCCAAAATACTTCCATGGCTTGAAAAGGGAATTCCGATTGGTGTATTGGAGCCTGGTTGTGCTTCTGCATGGACAGATGACATTCCTGATCTAATCACCGACGATAAAGTTGCTTCCATGCTTAAAAAGATCAGGCCTTTTGAGCAGATTCTATGGGAGGTGCTACAAAAACATCAAGATGAAACTTTTGGAATCCGTCCAAAAGGAAAAGAGATCCTTGTCCATGGACATTGTCATCAAAAATCCATTTTTGGTATGGACGCAGTTAAATCTATTTTTGCATTGTGGCCTGATGTGAAGTACACAGAAATAGATAGTGGCTGTTGTGGAATGGCGGGTTCGTTTGGATACGAAGCAAAACATTTTGATGTTTCACAAAAAATGGCGGAGCGTGTATTAATTCCAACGATTGAAGACCATCCCGATGCCGTCATCGTGGCAAATGGATTTAGTTGTCGACACCAGATTGCGGATTTTGCGGGACGTAAAGCCTTGCATATCGCTGAAGCTTTTGATATCTTATGATCTTACATTCTCTTCAGGTTTAAATTCTAAAACATGCCTGCTTATCATTATCCACGGTCACCTAATCGATTGAAAGGATTTCTCAAAGCAGGACAGTTTGTTAAAAATCCCTTTCCGCTCCTGGATGGAGCCCTCCTTGAATTTGGGACGACGTATACTTTCTTTATGGGAGGAATTGAGAAAGCAGTTCTCTCCATTGATCCAAAAGCGGTACGGCATATTTTGCAAAAGCATCATAAGACATATGAGAAATCAACTATAGTCACCGATCTACTTGGGAAATACACAGGGAAAGGATTGCTTACTTCGACAGGAGAATACTGGTTAAGACAACGTAGGCTTATACAACCTGGATTTCATAAACGTCGGATTGATGCACTTGAATCGCTGATGAGAACTGAAGTGGATGCATGTATGGAAAGGTGGTCTGGAATGACTGAACCGTTTGATGCTTATGCAGAGATGAACAGGCTCACATTTAGGATTGTGGCCAGAACTTTGTTCAGCAATTCGTTGCAAGAGAAAAACCTGGTCAGGCTTAGCGAGCTGATCAGCATATTGCAAGCTTTCATCATCCGGGAAGTTCGTCAGCCATACAAAAGATGGTGGTTTAAGATCAGTGGCCAAATAAAGCAGCACCTTGAACTCTCGGGGGAAGCAAGAGAAGTCATAAGGCATATCATTCGGTATAGACAGCAATCTGGTGACAGGCCAGATGATTTGTTGTCCATGTTGCTTGATTCAACGTATGAGGACACTGGTCTTGGCATGAATGAAGATCAATTGATTGACGAGTGTCTTATTCTCTTTGTAGCCGGCCATGAAACATCTGCCAATGCGCTTTCCTGGATGATTTATTTGTTGGGCACCCATATGGATGAGCAACAGCGATTAAAAACAGCAGATAAGTCCACACAGGTGCACATGATTTCAAATGTCATTCATGAGTCGATGCGATTGTATCCTCCGGCGTGGGTAGTGGACAGGGTATCCCTTGAAGATGATCATATTCTTGACTATCACATTCCCAAAGGAACATTGTGGCTCCTTTATATTCGGGGCATGCATCGACATCCGGATTATTGGAAAGAACCGGATGAGTTTATTCCGGATCGATGGAATGATCCTGCACTTAACAAAGAAGCATATATGCCTTTTGGATCCGGGCCAAGAATGTGTATTGGAGAACATTTTGCCATGATGGAGATGCAGCTTATCCTGACAGCGATTGTCAATCGATTTGATTTTAGATTGCTATCAAAGACCATTTCAGAGAAGCCACTGGTGACGCTCAGGCCTTTGGAACCTGTGATGATTTCAATTCATAAGAACTTACTATAAGCTGCAAACAAAGTTTGCAGCTTATAGTATCTAAATGTTAAGCGTAAGTTTACTTACGCTTTCGTGTCAGCAAATTTTAATTTGCGAATGATTTTGTCCGCATGATCTCGTGCATTTTCAATAAAGAACTTATTGGTACACATGCCACCACATACAACACCAGCGACAAACAGCCCCGGTACATTCGTTTCGTGTGTATCCGGGTTGTAATCAACCTCCGTATCCGGTTGATTTAAAAGTTTGATCCCGATTTTTTCTAAAAAAGTAAAGTCAGGTTGATAGCCTGTCATCGCCAGTACAAAATCATTCGGCAAGGATAGTGGACCTTCAGGTGTTTTGATTTCAATAGTGTCGGGTGTGATGGCTGAAACACTGGAGTTAAAGTAAGCCTTGATGGATCCTTCTTTGATTCGGTTTTCGATATTCGGTTTGATCCAGTATTTGACTCGTTCACTTATTTCGGATTGACGGATGATCATAGTGACTTCCGCCCCTTTGTGCCAGAGTTCTAGTGCTACATCGCAAGCAGAGTTGGCAGACCCAATGACCGCTACTTTCTGATAGACATAGGGATGTGGTTCGTCATAGTAGTGCCGGACTTTTGGTAAATCTTCACCCGGTACATCCATCAACACCGGGAGATCATAAAAACCGGTTGCTACCACAACAGATTTTGTGACATAAGAAGATTTGTTAGTCATCACATTGAAGTGATCATCAGATTTTTTAACATCCAAAACTTCTTCATAAAAGTGTGCATTGAGTTTCCAGCTTTCATAGACCCTGCGATAATATTCTAATGATTCACGACGCGTAGGCTTTTCATCATGGCTGACGAATGGTACATCGCCTATCTCCAGCAGTAGAGATGTGGAGAAGTACGTCATGTTGGTTGGGAAATGGAACAGGGTATTGACCAGCATGCCTTTGTCGATAAGGAGGGCATCAAGGCCAGCGCGTTTTGCTTCGATAGCGCAAGTGATACCGATAGGACCGGCGCCAATGATGATGAGGTCGTGCATGAAGCAAAGCTAATGAAAAGGGGAAGGCTGAGGCGAAGGCTGAGGTTAAGGCGAATGAATAGGATGAGGTTGTTCTGAAGATGATTAGTAGGGTGATTCAATGTGCGATTATACTCACTCGCTTTGGAGTAATGGAGCAATGGAGAACAGTGAAGTGCGTATTGAAGAAAAAATATAAAAACATTAATCCCTGATGCACCGGACATATGATCCCACTGGCTTATCGATATAACTCAGGACTACGGACGAAGTGGTATGTCCAACCCCCAGGAACCATGCCAAGGTTGAATTGAATTCTACTGAGCTCCACCAAATGTTAGATGTGCCATTGTTTATAAATCCTCCTGCTGCCAAACGCTGACCACCCGGAAGGCCCGTGTAACCAGTCACATTTGTAGCTCCGGTATTTGGACTCATCCAATGGGATGTACCTATTTCTTTTAAAGGCCCTCCGGCAACTGCGTCCCCTCCGAGGCACTCTACTAACGTTGTCCATTCAAAGGCGGTAGGAATATGCCACCCTTCCGGTGCCAAACCTCTTGGATCATTCACTGCATACCAATTGTATATCTTCCCATATGTAGCTGCATAGGTAGTGGAATCATTATTATAGTAACAATATGCCCCTGTTGTCAGCCCAGCCCATGCTGCATCATTGGTTACTTTTGGAATGGCATCTCCATTTCGATACGTACTTACGTCCAGATTTTTAGTCATCCAGCTTTGACAACATATAGTGACGCTGTTGGAATAAGCTGGAGGTGGAGGTGGTGACGATGGTGATTGCCAGCTCGCCAAACCAGTGGCGTCGCTTGTGAGGACCTTGCCTGCACCTTGTGTGCCATCTGCAATTTTAACTGCTCCGTTGATATGTAGTTTGGAACCCGGACTTGATGTTCCAATCCCAACATTACCGTCTTTTCGCACCACCATTGCATTACTTCGCTGACCAACACCAAATCCATTGCCATTGCCAACAATAAACAATGGTGTTAATGGATCGATAGAGGTTTGATTGGTTAATAAGATAGAATCATTATATATCCCAATGACTGTAGAAGCATATCCTTTAGCGATACTGTTTAGTCCGGATGCATTCGATATATTACCCCTTGCCCGACTGTCAAATCCCATTGCTGTAGATTGAGCCCCATTAGCTAATGATCCATATCCCATCGACGTTGAATGAGCGCCATTAGCTATTGTTCCAAATCCCATCGTTGTGGTAGCAAACGCCTGTGATTTAGTATTGTACCCCATGGCAGTTGCTACAGCTCCTGTTGCAACAGAAATAGAACCCATTGCTATGGAATTCTCACCCGATGCTGCAGTACCATATCCCATTGCAGTGGAGGTTGTTCCACTGGCGGTCGTCTGATTTCCCAGTGCCAGCGAAGTCAACCCTTTTGCTTTTGTGTTATAGCCAATACTCGCACTCCATGTACCAATACTATCTGCATTCCAATTTGCATTTTCCACCGTACCGATTCGGAATGCACTTTTCTCAGGGATCCACATCATCCGCGTGCCGGCACCAGAAATTGGAACATACATAACTCCCGGATTGGAAAGAACGGCAGTTGGGTTTTTTACGACCATGTTTGCATTTTTGTATACCACCATAGCATTGTGCGTATTTGCATCAGATGTTCCATTTCCTATGATCAACAATGGATCTGACGGATTCCAATTCAAACTATCTGATGTCGGTATTCTGTCATTATATCGTCCAATGGCCATGCTTCCATAACTTCTTGAATAGGTCTTAAACCCCATTGCAGTGGTATTCGTCCCAGTGGCCTTTGTATTGGAGCCCATCGCGATCGAATATAATCCACTTGCTGTGGTTGACAATCCCATAGCTGTAGCAACAGGACCACTGGCAATAGCTGCCGAACCCATGGCTATAGCATTTTCACCGCTTGCCAATGTACTATATCCGAATGCTGCTGACGAAACCCCACTGGCTGTGGACGTAAATCCCGCTGCAAATGAAGCAGGTCCCTTCGCATTTGTGCTAAACCCCAACCCCGTACTCCAGGAACCAAGGCTGTCGGCATCCCAATCATTATTATCCACGGTACCTGCACGGAAAGCTCCTTTTTCCGGTATCCACATCATCCGCGTTCCAGGTCCATTCACAGGAAGCGGTATGACACCCGGATTTACATTTACCAGTGTTGGGTTTTTTGAGATGATAATTCCGTTTTTGTAAATCACAAGTGTATTGTGAGGGGATGCATCAGAGGTTCCATTACCCAGCATCATTAAAGGATCTGTAGTAATCCATCCTGTAGGATTTGAAATGGCGATACTGTCATTGAATCTTCCCAGTGCAACGCTTCCATAACTATGTGCATAGGTTTTAAAACCCAATGATGTCGAATTGGCGCCTTTGGCAGTAGTAACCGATCCTGAAGAGAACGAGTTTTCACCGGAAGCTTTTGTACTGTAACCTAATGCAGTTGAAGTCAACCCGCTGGCAATAGTTCCTAACCCCATCGCCGTTGAAACATTACCACTGGCTATAGTGACAGATCCTGAAGAAAGTGAGTTTTCACCGGAAGCTTTGGTATTGTATCCTAAAGCTGTAGAAGTGATCCCACTCGCAGTGGTCTGAAGTCCCAGTGCTAAAGAAAACTGACCCTTTGCTTTTGTACTATATCCAATGCCTGTGCTCCATGTTCCGATACTATCTGCATTCCAATCATTGTTGTGGACAGTCCCTAATCGAAATGCACTCTTCTCGGCCATCCACATCATGCGTGTTCCCGGACCAGTGACTGGCGGCAATTTTATTCCCGGATCAATTAATACTGTCGAATAATTTCTGAGTAAGAAATCACCATTCTTAAATACAGCTAATGCATTGTTACGTGTTGCGTTTCCATCTCCATTGCCCACCATCAGTAATGGTGTTTGTGGTGTTTCCACATTCTGATCCGGACCATTGAGTAATGGATCATTATACATACCCATCACAAAAG
The DNA here is from genome assembly GCA_036503755.1 of Saprospiraceae bacterium. Taxonomy (GTDB): domain Bacteria; phylum Bacteroidota; class Bacteroidia; order Chitinophagales; family Saprospiraceae; genus Opimibacter. Next base: position 7,760 of record DASXWI010000174.1, read on the forward strand.
AGGAATAACCTTTTGTCGAGGTACTATTTCCGAATGCTGTGGAAATCGTTCCTCCCGCATACACCGCATCACCAATGGCACAAGATGCATTTCCTTTTGCAATTGGATTATATCCAAATGCAAATGAATATGAACCCACCTGGCTGTTGTCCCACTGCGTATCATCAACATAGCCTGCACGAAATACAACCTTTCCGGGGTAATACATCAATCGATGGCCAGCACCAAGGGATGGAAAACTGCCTCCGGATGGGTCCAGACCTGAAAACAAAATGCCATTGGATAAGCTGGCACCGAGATCTACGTGTAGTTTTGCAAGAGGGGTTGTCGTATGTATTCCAACATTTTGTGCTCCTGCTGGTATTGTGAATAATATTATGCAGAGCCATAAAGGAAAGCTCTTTTTTAGTGGTAAAATATTGGCGTTTGTCATACCTCAAAAATCGGAAGGAAACCGCGCTATGTCAATTACACAATCGGGTAGGACAACCAGGTGGAAAGGCAGAAAGGCAAATAGAAAAAACAGAATCAAGTCACGTATCTGAAGTCTAAAAGTCTGGTGTCTGGGATCTGACGTCTGGCATCTTGCCAATAGCATCCATGTCAATCAATCCTGACAATCTTGTGCTGAAGTGCAATAGCCACGGCTTCTGTGCCGCAGTTAACATGCAATTTGTGATAGATATTTTGAAGATGCTTTTTGACGGTATCGATGCTGATGGTGGATTTATCAGCTATCATTTTATAAGAATTGCCCCTGACCAGTAATTCCAGAATTTCTGTTTCTCTTGGGGTTAGATTAAAGGCTTCGCTTCCTTCTTTCGAGGTGCGGAAATATTGAAAAACCTTTTGTGCGACAAAGGGGCTCATTGGTACACCACCTGCTACCAAGTCCTCTAATGCTTGAATAATTTTTAACGGAGACGTGTTTTTCAACAAATAACCATCCGCACCATTACAGATGCAGTCAAATATCCGGTTGTCATCATCAAAGACAGTATACATGATGACCTTGATGTCCGGAAATCCAGTTTTAATCCGCCGTACCCCTTCAATCCCACTCATACCAGGCATATCAATATCCATGATCACCAATTCAGGATGTAGCATTTCCATCTGGTCACTGACCAATGTGCAATCAGAAAAGGCACCGGCTATCGAAAATCCTGTATCCGTACCTAATAGTAACTCCAACGACTCACGGAGCCGGGCATTATCTTCATAAATGACAAGGGATATAGCCATAGGATGTAAAACTAATTCTTTAGCGTCGTGAAAGGTATTACACAATCAGGTAAGGCTATGCATGTCCTACTTTCATATCCAAAACGATTCGGGTTCCTTTTCCAAGTTCCGATTCAACTAAAAGGGTCGCTTTCCATTTTTCTGCACGTTGCTTCATATTTTCTATTCCGTTGCCAAAACGTGTGGTGTCCCGATCAAAACCTTTCCCATCATCACATATTTCTAAGTGAATCAATTGATGATCTGTTGTTACCTTAACGATTGCCATAGTTGATTCTGAATATTTCGCAAGATTATTAACGGCTTCTTTGAAGATGAGATAAAAATCCCGCCTTTGGTCCATCGGCATTGATAGTTTAACGATGGTGTCAGGGAAAATCAAATCTGCCTGGATATTTTTTCCGTCCAACATATCTGCCGCATATCGCTTCATCCGGATAAACAATTGATCAAGGTCATCATATTTAGGATTTATATTCCAAACGATATCAGAGAGTGACTCACTGATACGCTGAATCTCATCCCCTGCTTTTGTAATGTATGAAGTGGCATCTGTGTTGTTGGCAATATTTCGTTGTGTCAACACAGTCAGGATATGAATATTACTCAGCGATGCCCCGATATCATCATGCAGGTTGGTAGAAATGATATTGCGCATGGCTTGCATTTTTTTAAACTGCCTTATACGGTACTGATAAATAGCGTATCCCAAGAGTAGAGCACTTAAGACACAGATCAATAGAAACCACCACCGTTGCCAGAAGGGAGCATGCAACAGGATGGGTAATTCAATCACGTTACTTTTAATACCATCACCATTTACAGCATAAGCTTGAAGGAGATACTTGCCGGGTTTCATTCCCGTAAGTGTAATCATGGCCTGGTGATTTTCGGTCCATTCCTTTCCCTGGCTGATCCCTTCTATCCTGTAAAAATATTTTGTACGGAATGGATGCACCCAATCCATAGCTGCATATTCTATCCTGATTTCCTTGGTGGCGTAGGGAAGTTCGAGTGATCCAATAAGATCAGTTACTACATCCTTTACGTGATAAGGTTTTCCATCAACAAGTAAAGAAACCAGGTGCATCACCGGAGCATGATCTGACACAGCGCTTTTATCCCCTATGTCAATCCATGAAAATCCTTGATCGAGATTGAAAAAGAGTTTGCCATCCGTAGTAGTAGCAATTGACCGGTCTATATAATCCCTTTTGATTCCATCCTCCCGGTTAAACAATTGCCAAATACTAGCTTCAGCATTTGGATTAAATAATGCAAGCCCCGCTGAAGTTCCTACCCATATACGCCCAGAAGAATCCGTGGCCAATTGATTGATCTGCATGCCTGGGAGTCCATCTTTAAGTCCATATTGTGCGATGATGGAATGATCTTTTCCGTTTACAACCTGGATACCATCACTTTCAAAACCAACCCAAGCATTCCCTTCATGATCTATGGTCATAGATTTAACTAAAGCGTTGGCTATGTTCTTTTGTCTATTTACACCCGGAGTAATATGGGTTATTTTATTGTGTGCAACTTCTACATGAAATAATCCCTGGTCTGAACTGATACATGCATCCTGATATATACCAATACAGAGATCGATTTGGGAAAGTGGTGTTTTTCCTTTTTCAATTAATTGGAATTCCTTGAGTTGGTTTATTCCATCCCAATAATAAAGGGCATGATCCGAAGCTAACCAAAGATTTCCTTCCTTGTCATTTTCGATTTCTATTATTCTTTTCGAAAGTGTATCAGCTCCTGGAAATGCATCCCAAGCAGGTTTAAAGGTTTCAGTTTGTTCATATAGCTTCAATAAGCCTGAGGTAAGACCGATAACCCAGATGTCATTTTTATGACCAGTGGCAACATCTAAAAAATGTAAATCGTGT
>DASXWI010000175.1:0-1876 GCA_036503755.1 Saprospiraceae bacterium
TCAGCGATACCTGAATCTTTGGATTGAAATGTAGCATAGCTATATAGAAATACTGCAGGTTGGGTAATTTCAGTTCGTTTTAATTCATGTTCTGCACCATGAAACATCAGGTCCTTTAGTCCATAACCAAGGATCTTATCGGCCTGGTCAAAGAGATACCTGATTGAAGGATCTTGCTCATATAGAGCCGCACCCATTCCGGTCAACTGCGAACCTTGTCCGGGAAATATAAATGCACGCTTGTTTGCCATTAACTCAGATCTGATGAAATTAATTGCAGAAACTCATTTCTCGTTTCTACTTTAGTAAACTGTCCTGTAAAAGCGGATGTTGTTGTAACCGAATTTTGTTTTTGAACGCCTCGCATCATCATACACATGTGGCGGGCTTCAATAACGATTGCACAACCCAAGGGTTTTAAGGTCTCATCTATACATTTCAATATCTCATGTGTCAGTCGCTCTTGCACTTGTAGTCTCCTTGCAAAAATATCCACTACGCGAGGAATTTTGCTTAATCCGACAATGTGCCCGTTGGGTATATAAGCGATATGTGCTTTTCCAAAAAATGGTAAAATGTGATGTTCACATAAGGAAAACAACTCAATATCCTTTACGATGACCATCTCGCTGTATTCTTCAGCAAACATGGCTGACATCAACACTTTTGCCGGGTTAAGATCATAACCATGTGTCAGGTATTGCAATGCTTTTGCAGCGCGTTCAGGTGTCTTCAGAAGGCCATCCCGTAATGGATTCTCTCCGACTAGATTAATCAGCTCCGCATAATTACGTTGCATAGCCTGGATAGTCTCCTCGGTATAAACTTGGTCCTTCATATATTTTGACATTCCTGATAAAATATGGTGTGGTAAGATAGAAGTTAGAGCCCAATTTTAGGCAAAATCCCGCCTGAAATTATCTCCACACCCCTGAAAAGTAACAATATTATCTGTCCAAACAACAGGTATGCCTAAAGGTTGATTTCATTTAAAAATCCATAAGTATAAAACCTTCTTCCTGATACCATTGGTAGATGAATTGTGCATTCTGAGAATTGATAACTCTTTTGATCCTGTATTGCCCTTCATTCATCTAATCACAGGGGTGCCCATCTATAAAACCGGTAAGATCAATTCACATGGTTAAATTTGCAGCGTGACTGGTGTAATCAATAGAAACCTGTTTTTCAGGCTTATGCAATTTGTGCAAAAACCCTGGTTCCTGCATGTGTTATTCTGGGTGTTAGTATTCACTGTAATGCTGATGGCAGGGCGTGATAATGATTTCTCGTTGCTGGAAATCACCCGTAAACTGATCAATATCTCCTTTTACATCCTGGTGGTCTATATCAACCTGGGCTATCTCATCCCGAAGTTTCTCAATCAGAAAAACTTCATGACCTATATCCTGCTACTCCTGGCAATGGTAGCGGTATTTACACCTATAAAGGTTCTGCTGCTATATATCACCTACAAAGAAGTTGATCCAAGAGAATTCCTGGTAATGAACCAGCATACGATTTTCCTTCTTCTGTTTATGATCGCAGGAGGATCTACAGTCATTAAAATCATTTCAGATTGGCAACGACATCAGCGTGACCGCAAAGATCTGGAAACACAACGCATGCAATCGGAGATCAAATTTCTCAAATCCCAAATCAACCCACATTTCCTTTTCAATACGCTGAATAGCCTATATGCTTTGACGCTGAAGAAATCTGATAAAGCTCCTGAAATTGTGATCAAGCTTTCTGAGATGATGCGCTACATGCTCTATGAAAGCAATGAACGGAGAGTACCGCTACAGAAAGAAGTCAATTATATAAGGAACTACCTTGCTATGGAAGGTTTGCGCCAATATGGCCATGCAGATAT
>DASXWI010000176.1:0-7665 GCA_036503755.1 Saprospiraceae bacterium
AGTCTGTGACAGTACCTACACTGGTACCTTTTACCAATACGCTTGCCCCGATCAAGGGGGATCCGTCAGGACCTGTAATCGTACCGGTGATGGCTCTTTGTGCAAGGGCAGATCCAAAAGCACAAACAACCATTACAATGAGTAATGAAAGTCTTTTCATACTAATTCTGGTTTTGTTAAAGAAAGGTAATAAACAAATGTCTTAAATATTTCCTAACCCTGTTCACCCGCTTAAAAAGAATTTAAGCAGTCAAATTGGACTGAGATATATTCTGGAACAGTTGAAAAACGCCAACATTTATATGAATGCTGCCTTTTTCCTTGAAACAATGTTTCGTTCAGCCATCAATATAGCATTAACCTTTTGGAAATCAATGGTTAAGAAATTAATATATTTTAAAAAGCCTTATGCATGGTCTTTCAGGCCAATTACGCATGGTCAAATGGCCTCAACTGATGCCTATACATACCAATGACATTGCTCAAGCCGTAATACAATGCATCACAAATGAGGGCATGTCCAATGGAAACTTCCAGGAGATTAGGAATATGACTTGCATAAAAACGCAGGTTAGTAAGATTGAGATCATGTCCTGCATTGATCCCGATATCGGCCGTATTAGCCACTTTCGCAGCTTCAATATGACTTGCGATGGATTGCGAAGGGTTTAAAGAATATTGTGCGGCATAAGGCCCAGTATAAAACTCGATTCTGTCTGCTCCTATCAAGGCAGCACCTTCCACCATTTGAGGCGAAGCGTCAATAAAAATGGAAACCCGAATACCCTCTTTCTTTAAGGTATGCGTGATTTCGGTCAAAAACGATTTCTCTTTAATTGTATCCCACCCTTTATCAGAAGTCAACGCAGAAGGACTATCCGGAACCAACGTACATTGATGAGGCTTGTGAACTAACACATGGTTTAGAAATTCAGACGTTGGATTCCCTTCAATATTCAATTCAGTCCGCACAACAGATTTTAATGACGGGATATCATCATATCGGATATGTCTTTGATCAGGCCTTGGATGAATGGTGATGCCTTCTGCACCAAAGGATTCACAATCTTGCGCAATCTTAAGCAGGTCAGGCATAATGCCCCCACGACTGTTACGAATCAAAGCAATTTTATTGATATTGACACTTAACCGTACACGTTCCGTCAGCATGAGGATAGATTTTCTTGTGGAATGAATCAAACTTTAAAGGAATACCTATTTTGCACAAAAGTATTGCATGACAAGTTACGATCACTTCATCAGGCTTCTTGTTTTAGCAGGATTTATTGCCGGGGGGCTTCTCTTGACGGCACTTGTCTCCGCTTTACTTCTTTTGATGGGAGGAATGAGTCTTCAAGATTTGATGGCAATGGGTCAAACCGGGGCATTGGACTTAACACCAGGAATGACGAGGATCCTCCTGATCTCACAACACCTGTTGACTTTTATACTTCCCGGCCTTGTCTTCGGCCTGATCTTTTATCAACCATCCTTACTTAAAGGTTTTGATCTGGCCACTCAACCTGGATGGCTCCTGGTTATCATGGGCATTTTCTTTTTGATGGCAGCCTATCCACTTGTCAACCTGAGTTATTTGATCAATGAAGCTATTCCATTACCCTCATGGGCTATCTCTTTTGAAGATCAAGCTGCAGATACTTTAGAGGCCATACTGCATATGCCGAATCCAATGATTCTATTGTTGAATATTATCATCATTGGAATATTACCTGGAATTGGTGAAGAATTAATTTTCAGAGGAATCGTTCAAAAACAAATCGGACTCATGTTGAAAAGTCCACTTGCAGGTATTTGGATCTCGGCTTTTATTTTTAGCGCAATCCATCTCCAATTTGAAGGTTTTCTTCCTCGCATGGCTTTAGGTGCAGTACTGGGTTATCTGTATTACTGGACTGGAAATCTCTGGGTTCCGATCATTGCCCATGCCTTTAATAATGGGATACAGGTTGTCTTAATCTATTATACTGGAATGGACATTTCTAATATTGATGAAACCGGTAGTGAACAGCTGGAGTGGTGGATGATCCCTCTCTGCATTGGTGTCATGTATTTCATTCATAACGCAATTCTAAAAAATCGCAGGTTACGTGAACAAGCCTGAATTCCTGACCCGCACGATAACCGGAGTATTCATTGGCGCGATATCCTTGTCGGCTATCATTTTTTCTCCATGGACTTACCTGGCTTGGTTATGCCTCATCGCTTATCTCGGTACACGTGAATATCTTAAACTCGGAAAGGATTCAATTGGTTATAGCCAAGGTGCGGATATGCCATTTCTTATCCTTTTTATGGTTATCGGAACCGGTTATTCTCTTTTGAAGGGGATTGATTTTGTTCCAATACTTCTTTTGATACCCGTCCTGATAAGCGGCAGATTTATAATTCAACTCCTGGCCGTAAAAGAAGTGAGTGAATTAGTTAAAAACACAAAAAGTGTATACAGTGTGGTGGCCTACATAGCTATTCCTATTTTGGCAGGTTGCGTTTTCCTATATGGTATATATTCCTGGAAATACATTTTGATCCCTGTTATCCTGATTTGGATCAATGATATCGGGGCGTATATGATAGGATCGCAATGGGGAAAGCATAAAATAGCCCCTGCGATTTCTCCCGGAAAAAGCATCGAGGGTACAATTGGTGGAGGACTAGCCACCATTGCTGCAGGATTTATACTACGGGTCGTTTGGCCGGAGATTCCTTTATACTATATAGGGATATTGAGTCTCGCCACACCATTATTTGCCCTTGCCGGTGACCTTTGGGAATCAGCCCTCAAAAGAGATGCTGGCGTAAAAGACAGCGGACATCTATTACCTGGCCATGGAGGCATTCTGGATAGATATGATTCTTTACTTTTCGTTATGCCTGTTGCTGCGCTGGCTTATTTTATCTTTGTCCTATGATTTACCGTGTTCACAAGGAAGGTGTATTCTACCTTCTTTATTCATTCCTGTTTTTCCTTGCTACCATAGCGCTATTCTATATTTATCCTTCCCTATGGACTGGTCTTCTGTTGGGTGTCAGCACTTTTTTCTTTAGCGTTTTCCTGATCTTCTTCAGGAACCCACGACGAATGCATGGCACGAAAAATACAGACCTGATTCTTGCACCAGCAGATGGTAAGGTCGTCGTTATCGAACGCACCTTTGAAAAAGAATATCTCCAGGCTGAAGTACTACAGGTTTCTATTTTTATGTCACCCATTAATGTCCATGTAAACCGAAGTCCCGTCACAGGTGAAGTGGTCTATGTCAAATACCATCCGGGAGAATACCTGGTAGCCTGGCATCCAAAATCTTCAGAACTCAACGAACGAAATACAGTCGTGATCAAACGTAAGCAAAGCATGATCCTCGTCAGGCAAATTGCAGGCAAAGTGGCGAGAAAAATTGTTTGCTATACAAAACCAGGAGCATTGCTGAGTCGAGGCGAAGAATTTGGTTTCATTAAATTCGGAAGCCGTGTGGATGTCTTCATTCCTATAGACAGCTTGATGTTAGTGAAAATCGGAGATACCGTAAAAGGTGGCATCACAGAAATTGCCAGTTTCAGTAATTCAGCCAGTGAGTAATATTCAATTCAGAAGAATATAGGATATTCAATTCAGAAGAATATAGGTTCAAAATAGCAGAAGAGGTAAGGGTTCAAGATTTTGAACCCCTACCTCTTCTGCTATTTACGTTGATCAGCACTTCCATAAAGGAAACTGCTCACTACTCACTGCTCACTACTCACTGCTCACTGCTCACTGTTAACTGCTCACTTTCAACTTTCCTTCGGCTCTGCTTTCATCTGTGGAAAGAACAACACATCCTGTATTGAACTTGAATTAGTCATTATCATAGCCAGCCTATCCATTCCTATTCCTAGTCCTGATGTAGGCGGCATTCCGTATTCCAGTGCGCGTAGAAAATCTTCATCAAGCATCATAGCTTCATCATCACCACGCTTTCCGAGTTCGAGTTGTTCTTCAAAACGTGCTCGTTGATCGATTGGATCATTCAGTTCTGAGAACGCATTACATATTTCTTTTCCATTGCAAATGGCTTCAAAACGTTCAACCAATCCGGGTTTGGATCTATGCTTTTTGGCAAGAGGTGACATCTCAACAGGATAGTCCGTAATGAAAGTTGGTTGTATAAGATTTGGCTCACACATTTCACCAAAGATCTCATCGATAATTTTACCTTTTGCAGAGGTTCCTTCAATATGAATCTTAAGTTTCTTCGCAGTTTCCCTCAGTTGCGCTTCATCCATTTCACTGATATCGATTCCCGTAAAGTGCTGGATAGCTTCAAACATTGTAAAACGTTTCCATGGACGTTTGAAATCAATGACCTTCTCTCCTACTGTAACCTTCGTATCTCCGTGTATATCGAGTGCAACTTTCTCAATCACTTCTTCAACAAGATTCATCATCCATTCGTAATCTTTATACGCTACATAAAGCTCTATCTGCGTAAACTCAGGATTGTGAAACCGGCTCATACCTTCATTTCTGAAATCCTTGCTGAATTCGTAAACACCTTCAAAACCGCCAACAATTAACCTCTTCAAATAAAGCTCATTAGCAATACGCAAGTATAAGGTCATGTCAAGTGTATTGTGATGCGTCTTGAATGGCCTTGCTGCTGCCCCTCCGTACAATGGTTGAAGGATTGGCGTTTCTACTTCGAGATATCCTTTTTCATTTAAATAAGACCGCATGGTGTTGTACATTTTGGTGCGGTTCTCAAATACTTTCCGGATATCCGGATTGACTACAAGATCAACATACCGTTGACGATATCGTTGCTCAGGATCTGTGAATGCATCATGCACTACTCCATCAGCATCAACTTTGACAACGGGCAATGGACGAAGTGATTTACTAAGCAATATAATTTCACTGGCATGGATAGATATCTCCCCAGTCTTGGTGATAAAGGTGTATCCTTTCACCCCGATAAAATCACCGAGGTCAAGCAGGTACTTAAAAACCTGATCATACATCGTCTTATCCTCGCCTGGACAGATTTGATCCCTGTTGATATAAATCTGAATCCTCCCGGTGGTATCCTGGATTTCGGCAAATGAAGCCTTTCCCATGTTCCGGCTGGACATCAACCTTCCTGCAAGCACAACATCCTGGAAATTACCAGCTTCGGGGGTATATTCCTTTTTGATGGTAGCAGCATAAGCATTGACAGGAAAAAGCTCAGGGGGATAAGGATTGATCCCGAGATCAATAATTTTTTGAAGGTTTTGCCTGCGGATAATCTCCTGTTCTGAAAGTTGGGCCATGGTTGGTATTTGAAACAATAAGGCGCAAAAATAATTGTAGTTCACAGATTGAAGCCGATCCGGCACTTTATATCGTGAAGAGTTTAATTTTCAGACCTTAGCCCCCATGTCTTCCAAAACAGGCAAATACGCGGAAATCCTCTTACCCCTGGCCATAGATGGCACCTATACCTACCTGATTCCAACTGAGTTGGAGGATAATATCTCTTTTGGGAAGCGGGTTGAGGTCCAGTTTGGCAGCAGGAAACGATATGCCGGCCTCGTGGTCAAAATGGACGTTTCTACCCCAACCTACCGCACAAAAGAAATCATCAGCGTACTTGACCGGGAGCCTGTGATCCTGGAATGGCAGTACCAGGTTTGGTTATGGATGGCTACATACTATTGCTGTACTCCGGGAGAAATCATGAAAGCAGCCCTTCCTGGTGCTTTTCTTTTATCCAGTGAGACCATCATTCAAGCCATGCCAGTCAATGAAGACGCTATTCTGCAATTAGGTGAGCCATTATATAGCTTGTTCAGAATTATTGAACCGAGAACATCCATTACCCTCGAAGAGCTCCAGAAGATCAGTGGACTTAAAGTCCTTTATCCTCATGTGGTGACTTTATACCAGCTAGGGATGATCCTTGTGGTTGAAGAACTTTCGGAGAAATACACCCCAAAGAAAATCAAGCTCGTTGGTCTTGCGGATGAATATCGGACAGAAGAGGCTATGCAATTAGCTTTAGAAATGATAGCAAGCTCTGAAAAGCAAACCCATTTATTTCTGAGTTATCTATCGCTTGCCGGCAAAAATCATAATGCCCTGGACCCTAAAACTATCCTCGCCAGAGCAGAGGTGGGTCAAAGCGTCCTTCAATCCTTGATCAAAAAAGGAATTCTAAAAGAAGAGTTCAGGGAAGTCAATCGAATGGACCGGTATATTAAACCAATTGAATCAACAGATGCATCGTTAACCCATGTGCAGCAAAAAGCATTGGAGCAGATACATCACCATTGGCAGGATAAAGAAGTAGTCTTATTGCATGGTGTAACGGGCAGTGGTAAAACAATCATTTACACAGATATCATCAAAGAAGTCATTACGGCTGGAGGACAAGTGTTGTATTTGGTGCCAGAAATTGGGATGAGCGTTCAACTGTTAGGACGATTTAAAAAAATATTTGGTTCGCAAATCACGGTATCACATTCAAGATTGAATGAAAATGAACGAGTGGATGTTTGGAACCTGGTCATGAAAGGAATTCCTGTTGTAGCCGGTGTACGCTCAAGTATTTTTCTTCCTTTTCAAAATTTGAAGTTGATCATTGTTGATGAAGAACATGATATCAGTTATAAACAACAAGATCCAAACCCACGATATCAGGCAAGGGATATGGCAGTTTTTTTAGGTAAAAAACTTGATGCTAAAGTACTCCTTGGCTCTGCTACTCCTTCCATTGAATCCTACTACCAGGCAGACATAGGTAAATATGGATTGGTTGAAATAAATGAACGGTACCAAGGGCTTGAACTTCCAAAAGTGATGCTTATCGACCGAAGAAAAGATAAATCCTCTTCGGGTTCGATGTATAGTCATACACTCATTGAAGAAATTAAAAAAACGATTGATCGTCAAAAGCAAGTCATCATTTATAAAAACAGAAGAGGGTACGCACCTGTCTTAAAATGTGGGGTGTGTGAATGGGTAGCGGAATGTCCGCAATGTGATGTCTCGATGACTTATCACAAAGGCAGAAATGTTTTGGTCTGTCATCTATGTGGTACAACAAGAGGCATAATCAATTTGTGTCCTGCCTGCGGTTCACCAAGACTTATACTTGAAGGTTATGGTACCGAGAAAATAGAAGATGAGCTGTCGGTTATTTTTCCTACAGCCCGAATCAAACGAATGGATCTTGATACGACACGAGGCAAACAAAACATGGAAAACCTGATCTATGATTTTGAAAAGGGGAATGTTGATATGCTGGTCGGCACCCAGATGGTGACCAAAGGACTTGACTTCGATCATGTTGGATTGGTGGGTGTGATTGCTGCAGATCAGGCATTACATTATCCTGATTTCAGAGCTTCGGAAAGAACGTACCAGACCTTGGTACAAGTTAGCGGCAGAGCGGGAAGAAAATTTGAACAAGGCGAAGTGATGATTCAGACCTATCAACCTGATCATCCTGTTTTTGCGGATGTGATAAGCGGTGATTATAAGAAGTTTTATAAGCGTGAGATTAAAGAGCGGGAGTTATTCCGTTACCCTCCATTTGTAAGACAAATCGCAGTGATGGTGCGACACAAGCAAGCTGAACTGAGTCGTGAGGCTGCACAAATGATGGCTTTGGAATTAAAATCAAT
>DASXWI010000177.1:0-4522 GCA_036503755.1 Saprospiraceae bacterium
TGGGTATTCAAGGTCGCCATTGAACTCACATCCCAGGTTACGCTGGGTCCATCTTGCGTAATAGCATAATTAAGAAGGCCAGGGGCAAAACGATTATACAAGTATATATCGCCTGGTGTACCATAATGGTGAGACTCGTAGACTTGTTGAGCTGCAGTCATTTGAATGTTTACCAGTGAGAAAAGGAGGAGTGTAAGGTATATGTGTGTTTTCATGCCTAAAAATAATCAGAAAATGCGGTAATAAAAGGCCTCCTTCAATACACTTATTGGTATGAAGCAAACTGGATTTAGAATTGAGCATCAATACTTACCTCATTTTCTGACTTTTACTGTAGTTGGGTGGGTGGATATTTTTTCCAGGCAGCAATGCAGGGATATTCTAATCACCAATCTTGACTATTGCATTAAAAACAAGGGCATGCTGCTTTATGGCTATGTTATTATGACTAACCATATCCATGCCATCATGGCTGCCAAAGAAGATACGAATGGATTATCTTTTTTAATCAGGGATTTTAAAAGCTATACCTCGAAACAACTCAGCATATGGATATTATCTACTAATAAAGAAAGCCGGAAAGATTGGATGATGGAAATTTTCAGGTACTATGGAAGGAATTCCGGCAAAGTGGATTTGTTTCAGATATGGACACATTATAATTGCCCAAAAGTCATAACACAACCAGCCTTTTTTAATCAGAAACTGAACTACATTCATCAAAATCCAGTGAAAGCTGGATTTGTCCGCAAAGCAGAGGATTATCTCTATTCAAGTACCTCAAATTATTCCGGAATGAAGGATAATATACTTGACGTCATTGTAGTGGAACAGTGGCCTTACATGTAAGGCGGGAAACAAATCTCTGCCAGGTATAGCAGTCGAAGACTGCAAATACCTGGTAGTTCGAAACCTCCAGGTTTCGAACAGGAAGATCTTAAAGACAGCCTCTGGCTGACGAAAAAAAACATTGACAGCCGTGTGACTGTGTCCAAATAATAGATGCACAGCGATAGGGATGGCTGTGGCTAAATAATACATTCATAATGATAGGGATGGCTTCTTTAATTTATTGCCTATACACAGATATATGAGTTATTCCTGAAGCCAAGAGGCTCCTGACAACAGATATTTCTTTAGGCACAGATTTTAATAATGATGCAGACGCAGCTGAAGGCTACTATTTGCATATGGAGCAGCCGGTGGCTACTCTTATACGCATGATTTTCTTCCCTGACAACAGATATATCTCTAGGCACAGATTTTAATCATGGTGCTGACGTAGCTGAAGGCTACTAGATGCGTATGCAATAGCCGCTGGCTACTCTATACTAATGATTTTTTTAATCGATTCGGAAAGTATAATACCCTTCCGGTGCAGTGCGAGGCATTGTCGATGGAGTTGTGCCCCAATTACTCTTTGCTGTGACATAATACTCTATCGTCACACCTGCTTGTCCTCCAGGAAAAGAAGCTTTGTAATGATCTGGAATGTCGGATGTGGTCAGTTTCAATTCTTTCCATTCATCCTTGCCTTTCACACGCCAAATGACTTTCAAACTTTCCGGTACCAGGCTTCCTTTGCTGTAGTCTTTTAGGATCACATCAAGCACGTAGGATGAAGCCTTTGGTACTTTTGCCGGAATACGATTGACACTTATGTAAATCATATTCGGATCCCAGATTGCCCTGGTACGACAATGCAGTGCATCACCACCTGTCCAGCCAATACCTTCATAAATTTCCCTGGCCTGGTCACGTAAGGCTGGCTCACCTGCCAATACAAATTCAAATGGCTTTATAGTATACCCGGGCATAGCCTGTTTCCACTGCCGTACGGCAACAGTGTCCTGAGGAATGCCATACATTGGAACATAGATATTCTTATTTAGGATTAGCGCATTGGTATATGCAGCCAATTCATTTTCATGATAGGTGTCTGTATCTAAACGTAGAATTTGATAAGGCCTGCCCCATGTATTGGTGAGTTTACTCAATTCCTGGTTTACTATTCCTTCGTACTGTGCACTTGATGGATGATCGGAAGGTGGACGTATCACCAGGATTCTTTCTTCATCGAGCAGTTTCATAAAACAATCGATGTGCTGAATACCACGATCCTCAAAATTGGAAAGAATATTGTATTGCTGTATGCCAAGGATACTCCGGGCATCGTTAAAAAACTTTTCATCCGGCACACCGGTATACCTGTTTTCATTGATCAATGCACATGTTGAAAAAGCAGTACGCTGACCATCACTTATCACATTGCCACCTGTAAAAGCGAAAGGAAGCTGCACTATTTCTATATCATTAGAAGAAGCAACATACTCCGGAATTCTATCATCCTTGATCGTCTGGATTATTTTTCCCTGATCATCCTTGTATATAAATTCAAGTGTATCATCACAAGCCAATCCGGTGGTAGGTGTAGCATACAGATAACGGGGATCAGCCATCATCATTTCTCCTGTCGGTGTAAACAACGCATGCGGACCCCAATCCCTGGTCCAGCTAACATCAATTCCTTGTGGTGCAGTGATAAACTTTACCCTGTCCGGCATCACACCCCATTTACTGAGTTTCTTGATGGCATCTTGCTTGGATTTCTGATCCTCCACAAGAATCTGAAGTTTAATATCCTTTGCCATTTCGATGACCAGTTTATATGGAATGCTCAATGGCCATGCGATGAGCACACCTACTGCTGGTTCCCATTCTGCCACCATTCGGGCGCGATTGGAAGGGCTATAAGGGATAAACCCCTGATCACTCTTCTGACCAAAACTAAATGTGACTTGCACAAGTAGTGCTAGTATGATGAAGTACTTACTTTTCATAATATTTTGAATTGCGACTGGCAAGATAGGGAGATCAGGTAGTTAAATACAGCAGCTTAAAGTGTATTTACACCTTGTTAGCTAAACAATTTATACCCATAAATTAAAAATGGCACCCAACTTGCGTCAAGTGCCATCATTGTAATAACCTTTTATCTTCTAAATTCTATCTCTTCCTGAGAGCTGACAGCTGATAGCTGATAGCTCAACTCCCGCACATCACGCACCCTTCTTCCATCGTGCACACAGGTCCAGTAGCAACATCCATCACTGGAGTCATACTATCCAGGCTCATGGTTGCTGTAGTGTCCGGTTCAGAAGCTCTTGGAGTTTCCATAGTTGTATCCGTAACACTTGCTACCTGGGTATGCGTAAACTTACGGTGGTGTTTTTCACTCAGCGTAAACTTGATGGGTTCCACAGCAGCTTTTGAACGGAGATAATACATACCGGTCTTCAAGCCCTTCTGCCATGCGTAGAAGTGCATGCTTGAGAGTTTAGCCATCGTTGCATTCTCAACAAAGAGATTCAAACTCTGACTTTGACAAATGAATGCTCCCCTATCAGCAGCCATATCGATGATCGCTTTCTGGCTGATCTCCCATACCGTTTTGTAACGATCTTTCAATTCTTGTGGAAGGCCTTCAATATGCTGAACACTACCATTGCTCACGATGAGCGCTTCTTTCATTTCCTCATCCCACAAGTTTAAGCGGATAAGGTCATTAAGTAGGTGTTTGTTAACTACGATATATTCACCGGATAAAGTGCGTCGTGTGTAAATGTTGCTAGTGTAAGGCTCGATACATTCGTTATTACCCAGGATCTGGCTGGTAGAAGCTGTAGGCATTGGGGCAAGCAATAAGCTGTTCCGCATACCATGTTTCTTGATCTTAGCTTTCAATTCTGTCCAGTTCCAACGATCAGAAGGTTCAACACCCCACATATCATACTGCAATTCACCTTTACTAGCTGGAGAACCTTCAAAGGTCTCATATGCACCATCCCGTTGTGCAATCGCATTTGATTCTGTGACAGCAGCAAAATAGATGGTTTCAAATATTTCTTTATTCAACTTCCTTGCTTCAGGACTATCAAATGCATGTCCTGTGAGGATAAAGGCATCTGCAAGTCCTTGTACACCGATACCAATCGGACGGTGACGCATATTGGAATTGCGTGCTTCAGGAATTGGATAGTAATTGACATCAATGACCTTGTTGAGGTTGCGTGTCACTACTCTAGTGATGTTATACAACTGCTCGTGATTAAACTGACCATTCTCCACAAATTTTGGTAAAGCAAGAGAAGCCAGGTTGCATACAGCTACTTCATCAGGTGACGTATATTCCATGATCTCTGTACAGAGATTCGATGATTTGATGGTACCAAGATTCTTCTGGTTGCTCTTCTTGTTGGCTGCATCTTTGTACAACATATAGGGTGTACCGGTTTCAATCTGGCTTTCGATGATTGCGCTCCAGATATCTTGTGCCCTAACTACTTTCCGGGCTTTACCTGCTTGCTCATATTGATGATATAGTGCTTCGAATTCACCACCATATGTATCACAAAGGCCTGGTGCTTCATTTGGACAGAATAATGACCAGTTTTCATTGTTCTTTACTCTTTCCATGAAAAGATCAGGAATCCAGAGCGCATAGAAAAGATCACGTGCGCGT
>DASXWI010000178.1:0-3808 GCA_036503755.1 Saprospiraceae bacterium
TTGGGTAACTTTTGAAACACGGATTGCGATGAAGGTGGTGCTGACAGCTTACGGATGAGCGGGAACAAAATCTTTTCCTCTTTTTGCATATGCTGGGCAAGCTCTTCTGCCGAAGCGAGGAATAGCTTATGGATTCTATAAAGTTCCGGATGACTTGGACCATGTTTGTGGCAGAGTTTCTCCAGGTTGCGCAGAATGACAGGAGTTACTTCTTCAACGTATTTGTGGTGTTTTTGCTCGATGTGCTCAGCTAGGGCTGTGGTGGACCATAAATGAAAATCGGTTTCATCCGGTTCAATACCTGATAGTAAAAGTTTGAGTTCCCGCATGACATCTTCGGTCATGATATTCTTACGCTGGCAGGCTTCTTCAATCGATGTATTGCCTTTGCAACAGAAATCAATGCCATATTTTTCGAATATTCCTGCGGCCCGATAGTCCGCTGCGACGATTTCGCCAACTTTTTGCTGGTATGTGAATTCCATGATTATAAATATGTGGTTAGTGAATAAGGGAATACGTTTTCCCAGGCAAAGATAAGGGAATTATTTAATTACGGACAAAAATATCCTTAATTATTTCAGAGGAGGCGGAATTTATCTTTTGTAAAGGAGGAAAAGTGGTTCAAAAAGGGAGAACCTATTTAACCACAACCATCTTCTGTGCCTGTGTAAAATTGGTGCCTAGCATTTGTACAAAATAGGAGCCAGGCGCCCACTGCTGCAGATCCAACCTTTTGGTATGCGGGCCGGCTTCATTCCATTCATCAACCATGAGGTTAGAAACCACATTGCCTTGCATATCCATGACCCGGATAGAAATGTGATCAGGTTGCTCAAGGATAAAATTTACAAAGGCATGGTCAGTAGAAGGATTTGGTGTCACTGGAGCAAGGTAATGATTGACAAAACTCAACCCCGGGTCATCGACAGCCGTTGTTTCTTCTTCGAAAACAATATCCTCATCGCCATTGGCATAAACCACAAAAGACATTGGTAAGAACAACATTTCATCTGTTGTTTTTTCTCCCCAGGTGACAAATGCAGGCGGGCTATTTGGATTACTTGGGTTGTTGATGGTATTATCATACGTGGCATATACATGGATAGTTGTGCCCGGTTCGAGAATGATGTATTTTTTAAAGTTATAAGAACCTTGCCAATTAAAATCCCAATCAGGGATACGAATAAGGTTTGTGGTATCTCCGTTGGGATGCACAGCATAAACTTCAAAGTCCTGGTTTAAAAGATGTGCATGTGGCCAAATTGCAAACAGGCTGATCTTAAGCGGAGTGGTAAATTGACAATGAAATGTTTTGACTGTATTGGGAAACATTATAAATGGTCCGTTAGTGATCAAAGGGTCAAAAGGCAGGAAAATGAAATTCTGTACTTGCCGTTCAACCGGTTCTTTCTTGAAGAAAATATTGACTGTCGAACTATCTTTTTGTGGAAAGGGTGTTGGCCCATAATGTACTTGCATCAATAAGTCTGAACCAGCTGGAAGAATTTGTCCAAGCCCCTCTGGAAAAGGAATTGGCTTTTGACCGGGTACATAACCAGGAAACATGTTTGCCAAAGAAGCATCTACTCCAAAGCCACCAAAACCGTCATAGCCATATGCAGGATCTGCCTGATCCAGCATCCTGGCTTCACCGGTGTTGTCATAACTCAACAAGGAGTGATGCAAGATCTTTGCATTTCCTGGACGTAATTCAATGGTTGAGATTTGCTTATCTTCTGTGAGATGAGTGGGCAACACAAATACACGATATTCATCTGCATTACCACCATGATGTTCATATGCTTCTGCCATAGATAGGACCAGGTCAGGTGTCCCGATCTGCGATCCTGTAGGAAAATCAGGAAGGTCTGGTTCTTCAGAAGCATTACCATAAGGAGCTTCATTATCTGCCCATTCAGCAATCAAATCAATTTGTTCCTGGGACAGGAATCGTTCTCCCTGGAATCTTGAATATTCAGGATCTGCTTTCCAAGGTGGCATATACCTTATAGAGGTCACATACTTGATCGTTGGAGCCCATGGCTTGATCTCATCATAATTGGTCATCGGAAATGGACCAATCTCCCCTTCCCGGTGACATTTTGTGCAGTTATTATAAATAATCGGCGCAATGTCTTTTGTAAAAGTCACTTCTTGAGCTGAGGCAAGGAACTGGATAAAGAGAAAGCTTACTACGATAAAGAGTGGTCTCATATGGTTTCTGTATTCAATTAATGATTTTAAATTTTTGCTACCAGCTACCAGCTACCAGCTCACTGCTCACTGCTCACTGCTCAATCGGTGAAGTTAATAAAACAACCGATCGCCTTGGTTTGCACGAGAAGTTGAGGATCCGGGTGTGTAAGCCAGTCTTCAATGATACCCACAAGGTCATAATGCTGCGGATGGGTTTTGCGCTTTCCAACACGGACATAACTATCGTCAATTCGTCCTCTGTAAATCTGTTGTTCTGTCCGGTGGTCCCATACAGCTACCTCCGGTGTGATGGTTATACCCAATTTCCGTGTCAGGTCTTTCTTATAATCTGCCCGAAGTGGGAAGGCAATATGGTAATCCTTTCCAAAAGCTTCAATTCGTTCTGCTGTAGTGGTGGCATTTGGAAAATAACCTACAAAACCAACTTTTCTCGAACCATAGGTTTCATACAACCTGGTTAACTCCGGGGTATAAAACTGGCTGATCTTGCATTCATCATGAAGGAAGACATATACAGTCAGGCTATCCCCGGTTATGGGTTTTTCAACCGTTCCAAAAACACTCCTTTCCGGGTAGGTAGCTAGAAAAAGTATGGACATGATGGCCTGTAGGATCATCTTCCAAAGATAAGTGACTGAGGGACACTGAATCAGCATTAACTTATAGTTAAAAACAGAACCAACAATTGGTTGAACTGGAAAGAATTCCCTTATTTTTTAGGTACCCCCTTTCAGGGGGCAAAGGGGGAAACACTAGTTAACCAATTCTTAATCCGCTAGTTATCTCCCCAGTTTGGATAAAACCCCTTACTTTTGCCTTGCTTTATGATTCGGATGGCTACCTCATATATCCTGACCTCCATCGTCCTGCTGTCTCAGATAGGGCTTCCGGTCCATTTCCACTACTGTAAAGGGATCCTGGAATCTGTTTCTGTATTCATCAGCCAGGGATGTGATGATCATGAGGAAATAGCCGATCTCCCTGCTTGTTGCAAGAAGTTGGAAACCAGCCACTGCACACCTGGTGCAGGAGATTGCTGCGATGATAAAGTCAGTATCCTGATCCAGGAGGTAGAATCCTTGATCCCTCATTTTGCAAAGTGGGATGTCATTGTTCCCGCTCCTCAATCCTTTTCTTTTACACAACTTGAAAGGACCAAGATAGTATCCTGTCCTTCCATTTCTGGAATCAGCACAGATACTGGCCCTCCTATATACATCCTCCACCAGTCGCTTATTTTCTACGCCTGACCGTTTTCATGATTTTTTAGGTTTCCAATAGGAAATTGTTTGTTTCAATTAACATCCAGCTTCATCCTATTTCAATAAACCTAAATCAATGAGTATCCAATACTCACAACTCACAATTCACAACTCACAAAAAAAAGTCATGAAAACATTTCATAAAAATATCTTCAACATTATCCTTGTCACCTTCATGGTCATTGGACTATCTTCTATTGTATCTGCTCAAGCCAAGCCTGCAAAAGGTGTAGAACAAACAGTTTCTTTCATCGTATATGGTGTATGCGATGATTGCAAAGGCCGTATCGAATCCGCTGCCATGGACAGTAAAGGGGTAAAGAAGG
>DASXWI010000179.1:0-7420 GCA_036503755.1 Saprospiraceae bacterium
AGGTGCGATTGAACTTGTGCACTTCTCAATCCATAATAAAGCATTTTCCCATTGCCCTTTTGTCGGGACCTGAGACTTGTATAAAGTATGGCCCTGGTGTGAGTCCATGATCTTTGATACTGAATTGATCTCCACTTGTCCAGGTAAATATTCTCACTCTTTGACCTTGCATATCATAAAGCGTTACTCTTCCAACTGACAAGGGTTCATCCAATTGTATCACTGCTTCAGATGAAAATGGATTCGGATAAATCTTCATGTCCAAAGTTTCAAGTGGACGTATAGAACTAGTTGTACATGGATAGGTCAGAGAACAGAATTGTTCGTTGTATTCAAAAGAAAGGGATGCAGTGAATCCCGCGGGAAGTGAATCGAGGGTCGTTTGCAGCGTATAAATCTGGCTGGTGCCACCAAACTGCCCGAAAAAATCCAGACCACCATTTGCGATTGCATTACCGTTTTCATCAAAGACC
Organism: Saprospiraceae bacterium; assembly: GCA_036503755.1. Taxonomy (GTDB): domain Bacteria; phylum Bacteroidota; class Bacteroidia; order Chitinophagales; family Saprospiraceae; genus Opimibacter. Next base: position 474 of record DASXWI010000179.1, read on the forward strand.
AGGTTGAAAAAAGGATAATTGATAAACAGGTCACTTGGGGCATCCATGTAAAGTGTTACTGCCATAATCCCTGGCTCAGTTAACTGTATGTCTGTCACACAAAACATCTGGCAATCTTCTTCCCATGTGTAAATAGAGTACTCTTCAGCAATACTGCATCCTGCACTGTCAGTGGTCACCAGATAGTATTCTCCATCACACAAAAAGTCCAGGTCATACTCATTGTCATCCAAGTCATAGATACTATATGAATAAGGCGCAGTTCCCCCTTGGGATTCCGGTTCAATGGAAGTATTACAAAATCCTGGTTCAGTGTCAATATTTGCATAGGTGTAAATCGATTCCGGTTCATATATCTCAGTTTCGATGCTGACATTATAAGTTGTATCCATTTCAAATGAAGTCACTACAAAGTCCTGTTTATAGAGACCCGAACAGAGACAATCCGGTGTACTTATTTCATGCCATTCTCCATCATCCCACTGGAAGAAACCACCAAATTGTATGATGTCACCTGGATTCTGAATGGCCTCAAATGGATCAGTATAAAAGGCTCCAGAACAATCACCAGGACAGGTCACATGGATCACTTCACCTAACTGGATGTCAGGATTACAATTAAAACCTCCATACACTGGTTGTATCCATGCCAGCTCATCAACTGTAAATCCATACTCTTCAGCCCAGATGCCCAACGCGGGGTATTGTTGATTTAATTCATGGACATACCCCAGGTTGTTTTCTTCGGAAATTTTCTGAACGACGTCATCATAGCCGCTGACGTGCATTAGGTAACCCACTGCACAATGCGTCCCTAATTCATCCACAAAGACGGGTGTTGCCTCTTGAGACACTGTATTAATGGGAAAAAGGCGCCGCTGATAATAACCAGTCAGAACCTCAATCATCTTTTGCCTTTTTAAAATGGATTCTGCATCAAGATCCATGCTGTTTGAAGACGCAATCAGATATTCCGCTACCCACTTCAAATGAAGCTGAATTAGTGAAGTATTCGAAAGGCATTGGTTCACTTGCTGTGATTGTTCGGCTGTGAGGCTGACATTCTTCCAATACGGATTAATGGTAGCCATTCTCTCCTGCTCCGGGCTTGAATGCCCAAAGACTGTAGCTCCAAACAGCAAAAAAGGAATCGAAAAAAGTAAACTAAGTCTCATACTGCGGGCTTATAAAGTGAATATTTAGTGGATACCCTATAGGATGAAAGAGGGAAATTGTAGCCTAAACGCTGCCTATAAAAATAATGTAATTTTAGTTACGTACAGTAATTGCCAATTCATCAAAGCCACGCTTTTTCCGTACTTTTAGTAAAAATACACAATATGAAAAGGGATATCCTTTATCATCTATTCACCCCTCTCGTTATACTTATTGGACTTATATTTCCAAAAACGGCAACAAGTCAGGTCACCTGGGACCAAACCATAGATGTCGCTTCATCATCGTTTGGAAATAACCGTCCCCGCATCACCGCAAACGCAGCTGGTGATCCACTGATCATCTGGGGGAAAGGAAGTGACCTCATGTACACCCGCTGGGATGGTGCTGAGTTTGCATCACCAGTAAAGCTTAACCCAACAGGCGTCACTATAGCTACGGCCAACTGGATGGGCCCTGAAATCGCTGCACATGGTGATACTATTTATGTTGTATACAAACAGACACCGGAAGATCTCGTCACTAGTCATATCTGGTGTATCCGTTCCTTCGATGGCGGACAAACATTCACTGCACCGGTTCAGGTAGAAAATACAGGTAATGATAAATCCAGATTTCCGACAGTCACTACAGATAATGAAGGCCATCCAATCATAGCATACATGCGGTTCAATGCAAGCTTCCTCGATGCGAGATGGGTAGTCACACGCTCATTTGATTTTGGAGAAACCTTTACATCAGATGTCATGGCCAGTGGATGGAGCGGACCCGATTCCGAAGTATGTGATTGCTGTCCCGGTACGATTCATTCCTCAGGTGATAACGTTGCCATTGTCTATCGGGATAACAATGAAAACCTGCGCGATAGTTGGGCTGGTATTTCTACAGACGGAGGACTTACGTTTACCAAAGGTGTGAATATCGATCAGAATGGTTGGATGATTAATGCTTGTCCATCCACGGGTCCTGATGGCGTCATCGTTGGTGATACCCTCTACTCTATTTTTATGAACGCCGCAAGTGGACAAGCCATCGTGTATTATAATGAAACACCGATCACTGATCTTTCAACAGATACCTCTCAGGCTGTTCCAGGATCAGGAGAAGGTCTGCAACAAAACTTTGCACGCATTGCATCCTCAGGCAAATCTGCTACCATGCTCTGGAGACATTCTGCAGAATTTTCTACTGGACTGGCAGTGATGTTTACTGAAGATATCACCAAAGGTTTTCCAACATCCTTTGATACGCTTGCCTATTTCCAGGTAGTCAATGGTGATGTCACCATGTCTTCGACCAAAATCTTAGTTACCTGGCAAGATAATAGTGGTACAGTTGTAAAATTCAGATCGGGTACTTATGAAACTTCGACAGCGACAGGAGAGATTTCAAAAACTAAAATAGTAACCTTTCATCCTAATCCCGCTGAAAACGAATTGTATCTGGAAGCAGATGCTACTCCATACTACATCACAAATCTTTCAGGACAAATGGTTTTGCAAGGTGACGAAAAACAAATCGATATCAGCACCTTGCCTCCCGGATTATATTTCATTTCGACTGCTTCCGGATTCGGGAAATTTGTGAAACAATAACAGTTCTGAATTTTTCAATTGCAGTACCTATCCCTGGGCTTTGTTTGCAGTTCAACAGGGCTTGATTACATTTGGTGTTTAATTCAAAACAAAACAACAACCAAACACATGAAAAGAAACACTACTACTTTCTTATTGTCCATGCTATTCCTGCTTGGGACATTCAGTATCCAGGCGCAGACCGATATGGTTTGGGACGCGTATGGCGTAGGATTTTCCGTTCCTAAAGATTTCGTTGAGGAGACGAATAACCGGGAAGAATTCAGTGCCGGAAATGACAATGTCTTTATGACGATCATGCCATTGGCGGATGAAACCATCACTGATGATGACCTGGCTGATGCTGTTGTCCTGATGGCGGAAGAAATGAAATATGATCGCATCCAGGAAGGTGACGAAATCGATATTGATGATTTCACTGGTTATTATGTGAAAGGTAAAAAAGATGGTGCCAATGCTATTCTCATGGCTTTACTCGATAAAGAAAGTAGCACCAACTTGTTTGTTGCTATTGTGTATGTCAATGGGTACGAAGATGCGGCTATTGATATGGCAGCTAGTTTTTATGCGTATGACTAGAACCCCCTTTGCCCCCTAAATGGGGGTACCATAGGATATGTTTTAAAAGGCTCATTTTGTAAAAAATGCCGCAGTATATAGTGCGGCATTTTTTTTTAAGATTTGACCGTCTAGAAATACGTGTGAGGATAAATAGTGTTATCACAAAATCAAGTACCCCCTTTCAGGGGGCAAAGGGGGAGATTATCTGAAAACCAGGTTTTATTCGTAGTTTCATTTCGCCCTAGTACCCATACATTTTTATTAATTAATGAATTCGGTTAGTCCCTTCATACGATTCATTTGGAATGGTACCATGCTGCTCTTCCTGATAAGCTACAAGCCCGCTCATTCGCAGAATCTTGTACCTAATCCTAGTTTTGAGGATATCGCTCATTGTCCTGGCAACCCAGGGGGCATTTGTTACCCGCAAAGCGTGGCCTTTCCATGGTCATGCGGCAATGATGGTACTTCTGACCTATTCAATAGTTGCAATCCCTCCACTTTCGGAGTTCCTGAAAATGGGTTCGGCACTCAACCTGCCAGGTCAGGCGATGGATACGCAGGAATGTTTGGCAAACTTGGTACAACAGGAGACGGTCGTGAATACTGCCTGGTCCCTTTGTACGAACCACTCATTGCTGATAACTGGTATTCCGTTACTTTTTTTATTAGCCTGGCTGATAATTTTTGTGGTATTGACCACTTTGGGGCTCATCTTTCGATAACCAATCCATTTCAACCTATCTACACTGTACTCCCACTTGTACCTCAGATCGAAGCCAATTCCGGATTCCTTAATGACTATGATGAGTGGACTTTGATCGGCGGTTGTTTCCAGGCAGTTGGTGGAGAAAGCTACATTGTCATCGGTAATTTTGCTACTGATGCGGAGACGTCATTTGATCCTGCATGTGGAGTACCTGGTGCATACTATTATCTGGATGATGTCGCTGTGGTACCAACGACCCCCGGGGAGATGGATATCGAATTAGGGGATCCCATCATAGCCTGTTATAGTTACGAAATAAATCCGGACCACCAGGGCCCTATTTTTGAATGGAGTGATGGATCAAACGGACCTACACTTACCGTAACTGAAACCGGAGTTTATGCAGTAACGGTAAGTGATGGCTGCAATTACGATGTTGATTCTGTGGAAGTAACGATCATCGGCAGTTATGCTTCTGTGGATCTCGGACCTGAGGAAGTCTTTATCTGCCAAGGTGATACCTATACCATTGAGCTTGATCCCGAACTCTCCGAATATGAATGGAGCGATGGATCAAACGGCCCAACATTTGAAATCACTACACCTGGAACTTACTCCGTTACCCTCGATGATGGATGCACGCCCACGTCAGATGAAATCATCGTAACTGTTCTTGAAGAACCCGCACCATTCGATATTGGTGAAGATGTTGTCCTATGCCAGGGAGATCAGATGGTTATTGAATTAGATTCAACCCTGGGCGATTTCATGTGGCAGGATGGGGATACTTCATCCAGCTATACCATTGATGAAGGCGGCACCTATATACTCACCATAAGCAATATGTGTGGTGCTGAAAGTGATGAAATGCTGATCACCGAACTCGATATCCCGGAAATCGATTTGGGACCCGATCTTCAAAGTATATGCAACGGCGAATTTATTGAATTTGAATTTGACGATGAATTCATAGAAATAGAATGGAACGATGGTACCACGGGACCCATCTATGAAATACATACTGCTGGTATTTATTCGGTTACGATCACTAACCAATGTGGAACCGGCAGTGATCAAATCACGGTCACTACGATCAATCCACCTGTTGTGAATTTGGGTCCTGACGATCTACTTTGCGGTATTGATTCCATTTTTCTCACTACAACACCCGTAGATGGTAATTATATCTGGCAGGACAATTCAACTGGAGATACTTTGTTAGTTACCACACCAGGTCTTTATGTCTTATCCATTACAAATAGCTGTGGTGCAGCTGTGGATTCAGTGAACATTGGCCACCAGGACTTTGTGATTCCACCTGATCTTGGTCCTGACATATCCGTTTGTCCTGGCACTGAAGTCATCCTTTATACTGGCACTACTGATGGAATTATTTCCTGGCAGGATGGGTCATCGGCAGATTCACTCATCGTCACACAATCCGGTACATATCATGTTTCAGTATCCAATAGTTGCAGCCTGGCTACGGATACAATTGACATTTTTTTTCAGGCCAATCCACCTGATGTCATCCTTCCGGATACACTTTCGTTTTGCGAAGGAGACAGTGTGCTACTCGACGCACTCATCACAAACGTACAGTATCAATGGAGTACCAACGCACAATCTCAATCGATCACGATACATGATGCCGGTACCTACATCCTCACTGTTTCGAATCCTTGTGGAACAGATTCAGATTCAGTAGCTGTTGTTTCAAATGGTATTGCACCTACAGTCCATCTTGGAGCGGATTCATCCTTTTGTCAAGGTGATACCTTGGTCATCACCCCAGTATTTTCACATGTACTAACCTGGTTGTGGCAGAATGGCTCGACAGACACCACAGTGACCGTTTCTTCAGCCGGAGATGTATTTGTACAAGTTGCCAACACTTGCGGACAAGCTACTGACACGGTAGAAATAACCCTTAATCCGGATGTTCCACCGCTAAACTTAGATCCGGATACAGCTGTTTGCGCCGGCATTCCACTAGAACTTTATATCAATATTCCTGATGTTCAGATCATGTGGTATAATGGTTCAACTGCAGATACCATTGAAGCAACTGCTCCCTCTACCATTTATGCAACGATCATTGGGACTTGTGGTACATCTACAGATACAATGGTGGTCGAACTCCTTCCTGATATTCCAGCACTTGACCTGGGACAAGATCAATCACTTTGTCCCGGAGAACTTATCATCCTTGATCCTGACATCAGCGATGTAAGTTATTTGTGGCAGGACGGAACTACAAATTCAACTTTTCAAACAACACAGGAAGAGACTGTCATACTTACTATTTCCAATAACTGCGGATTTTCAACGGATACGGTTGAAATCATCGAAAGCACACAAGGCCCACAAATAGATTTAGGTCCTGACATTCAGGTGTGTGAAGGTGAGACTGTAACTATAATTTCCGGCATTTCAGGAGTCGACTATTTGTGGCAGGATGGTTCTACAAACCCCAATTTCATTACTACACAATCAGGTACCTTTACTTTGCAAGTCAACAACAACTGTGGTACTGATTCAGATACGCTTCTGGTTGACATCTCCGGGGTACCTCCCACACCAGCATTAGGGCCGGATACAACTTTGTGTGAAGGGATTGCTTTAAATTTAATTTCTACTGCTGATCAGGAGACTACCATTGAATGGCAAAACGGATCGTCTTCTCCTTCATTCACAGTTTCTACTGCGGGAACTTACATTCTTTCCGAAACAAACCGATGTGGTGATGCAGCAGATACATTGGTAGTTGACTATCTCGAAACTCCAGATCCATTTTCTCTCGGACCAGATACAATACTTTGCCCTGGGGAATCGATCACGCTGACTGCACCTACGACTGCATTTGACATCCAGTGGCAGGATGGAAGTAATCAACTCACTATGTT
>DASXWI010000180.1:0-6084 GCA_036503755.1 Saprospiraceae bacterium
ATCTGGATAAGCCTGGGACATTTCCTTGGCTACTTCTTGCGCGCCATCTGTTCCTTCCAAAGGCGAAGTCAACACAAGTTCTGCTCCAAGAGAACGGAGTATATTTTTTCTTTCAGCAGAAGCATTTGAAGGAAGGCAAATGGTGGGTTTCCACCCAAGAGGTTTTAACAGCGTAGCATAGGCGATAGCTGTATTTCCGCTTGAGGCGTCCAGTAATTGATTTTGCTTATGAAGTTGGCCAGAACGGATGGCTTTGCTGATGATGGCGTGGGCTGCCCTGGCTTTAACACTGCCTCCAGGTTGATCCCATTCGGCTTTGGCCCAAATTCTTACCTTGTTGGTACTCAGGCTGTTGATCAGAATAATAGGTGTATTTCCCACCTTAGGCAGGAGGGAGGTAGTCTTTGAAATATGTTGGATTTGTGTTGTCATTTTTTTGATGGTGATGGGACTAAATGAAAAAAGCCTTTCAATCCGGACGAACTGAAAGGCTCTTGTGTATTGTATAGTAAGTATAGTACACTCCCAGTTCAACCCGAAGGTTGAGCACAACAACAGCATGCGCAACAGAAGTGACTATGGTTATTTTTCATAATTCGTAACAAATATATGGGGGATTGTTTCACAATATCAATAGCAAGGTTCAAATTTGCCCCCGATAAGATCTCTAACAACTGAATCGACCAAAAGTTATGCCAATATCCGCCACAAATTTCACGCTCACCGGCCAGACCGGTTTTTACAGGGGAAAGGTGAGGGATGTCTATTATATAGATGATATTATGATTGCTGTGGCTACGGACCGGATTTCTGCATTTGATCATATCCTGCCAAGGCCGATACCTTACAAAGGGCAGGTCTTGAATCAATTGGCTGGTTATTTTCTTGATTCAACAAAGGATATCATTCCTAACTGGAAGCTTTCGATGCCGCATGCGAATGTTACCGTTGGTGTTCTTTGTGAACCTATCAGGATCGAAATGGTGATCCGGGGATATCTTGCAGGACATGCTATGCGTGAATATCATGCAGGGAAAAGAATTTTATGTGGCGAACCGATGCCTGAAGGAATGAGGGATAATGAAGCTTTCCCACAACCGATCATCACCCCGGCTACAAAGGCTGATGAGGGTCATGATGTAGATATTTCAGGAGTAGATATCGTGAAACAAGGCATTTTGCCTCAAGCTACTTATGATGAATTGGTCAAGATCACCAAGGCATTATTTAAACGCGGCACGGAGATGGCTGCAAAGCAAGGTTTGATTCTGGTTGATACGAAATATGAATTTGGTTGGTATCGTGATCAACTGTATGTCATTGATGAGATTCATACACCGGATAGCAGCAGATATTGGTATGCATCTACATATCATGAAAATCTTGAGAAGGGATTGCCACAGGAGCATTTGTCTAAGGAGTTTGTGAGAGAGTGGCTCATGTCAAAAGGATTCCAGGGACTTGAGGGTCAGCAGATGCCGGAAATGGATGATGCTATCGTGAATCAAATCAGTGATCGGTACATCCATCTTTATCAGCAAATGACAGGGAAAGCATTTGAAAAAGGAGATGACGATCCGAAGGTCATTGAAGCGGCTATTGAGAAAACACTCAGACAATAATCGACTACCCCATTTTCATTTCCCTGATTTCGATCGTTCTTCCTTTCTGTTTATTGTAAATGAAAAAGGTATTGTCACGACTGACTGAAACACGTGCATCGTCTTCGTTTAGGTCTGCATTTGTGTGCCTTGTCTTTGAAGAACCATCCTTATTCATACTGTAAATGCAATACACTCCATTTTCCATAGATGACCAGAAAATCTTCTTATTGTCATAGGAAAACATGGGCCAGCCATCTGTGATCAACGCATCATTGGTAAGGTTAACCGGATTTTGGTTCAAACTATCTGCAATAAAAACATCATCAGAGGTCTCATCATTTTTTAAATACACGATTTGGGTCATATCCGGTGAATATCTGGCGCAGGTTTCATTTTGTAAAGTCGCGCTTAGTTGCCTGAGTTCTCCTGATGCAATAGTATATCTGAATATATCAAAGGATTCATTTCCACGGGTGGAATTGAAGAGAAGGTACTTTCCATCAGGGCTGAAATATGGATGGATATCCCTGCCAGGATCGTTTGTAATTCTTTTCAATCCGCTACCATCTGCATGGATCATATAGATTTCTTCATTGCCGTCGCGATCACTGGTAAAGGCTATCCATTGATTGTCATCATTCCAGTCCGGAAAATTGTCGTTGAAATGACTGGAGAATACGGGGGTATGCTGTTTGGTGGTGCGATCCATGATATACAATTGCCACCGGCCAGTGGTATTGCCTTGGTAGAGAATTTTTGAATGGTCTTTGGAAAGGCGAGGGTAAGCGGCTTCCTTTCCTTCCACACTATAGACTAACTGAGAAATATCCGGTTGTTGGGCAGAGATTGGAAGCCAAACCAATAGGAGGAAGAGTAATGAGAGGATTGCGGAGCAATAATGACAATTAACATGGAGCTTTGTCATGGTGGTAATGTATTTAGCAGGTACCGAATAAAGCTCAAAAAATTTAACAAAGCAGAAATGGAATTTCGATGAGCAGAGAAGTTTATTTGACAAATGCAATGCAACCTACAATGTGAAATCCGTATGGTCAAGGCATTTAAGGCACTTTTAAGAAATAGGAATGTGTACGTAAATAATTAATAATTGGTTGTAAGGCCTTATTTTAAAGAATGGGATGGAATACGGTTTAAAATTTGGGTTGTAATTACAGCAGCATCTTCAGTTGCTCCAAAGATTAAAGAAGATTTCAGGTTTCGTTGCCAGGGTAGACCCATAAAATATAGACCATCTACCTGAGAAGAACCATTGACATGATTGGGTTGACCTTTATCATTAAGGACAGGCAACTTAATCCATGACCAATCGCAACTAAATCCTGTAGCCCATATCACTGATGTAATATTTTCTTCCTCACAGTTTATCCGGGTAACCGGATTTTCATTCAGAAGGGAAGCATCTGGAAGATCGGCTTCGTCCGGTACCGGTGGTGTTGCAGGAATTCCTGTTGCCTGGATAAATTGATCTATTCCGGCTTTTAATTCGGCAGACACATTATCTGCAAATTGGACATTTTCGGAAAGATTATTTTTAAAAGTTAATTCATTTTGCTCTATACGATCCAGGTAACCGAGTAGGGTAGCACCTTGTTTATGGATTGATTGCAAACTAATCGTATGCCCTAACTCTCCAACACCAGACATCAGCGGTGCTACCATTTCTATTTCGTAAGGTTGTGCTTGCGCAACGGGTTTATCAAAGAATTGCATTTTTCCAAGCCAATCCATAATATCCTTTCCCCGATATCTCCTTGGCATTCTGGCAACGGCACTTGTGGAAAGGAACACTTTACGATTTGCCTCCAATAAATCTTCCGCAATCTGGACACCTGAAGTTGCACTGCCAATGATCAAAATAGCGCCCTCGGGTAATTGAGAAGGATTCCGGTATTCACTCGAATGAAGTTGAAGAATCTGCTTTGGCAGTGATTTGCTGATATTGGGAATCTTAGGTTGAGTCTGAGTTCCTGAAGCGATTACCACTTGATTGGATTTCAAGGTCTCAACCATTCCATTTTGGCGGACCTTTAGTGTAAAGTATGGTTCCGATTCGTTTTTCTCCAGCGATAGGACTTCTATTTTTTCGCGGACTGGCAGTTGATTTGAATTGGCATAGTGTTGCAATCGTTGCGCATATTCTTGACCGGTTATAAATCCCTCAGGATGAAGGGAGTCCATTGAATCCTCAGGAAGGAGATTGAATTGGTTGGGCGAATTAAGTACAAATGAATCCCACCGTTGGGTGCGCCAGACATTTCCAATCTGACCTTTTTCAAATACGATATGATCGAGATTGTTTTTTTTAAGCAGATAGCTGGTACTTAGCCCCGACTGGCCGGCACCGATAATCGCCACGTTCAAAATGGAATCGGAATCCATAAGTATAGTGTTATGGTAAGTGAATAATACACTAAAGTTATGGTTGCCAATGAAGGGCTACAATCCCATATGTATGGGGGCGGTGTGTAAATGATAAATTAAATTAAATGGCCAACACTTTCAAGTGGTGGCTCAGGAGTTTAGTAATTTCTGTAAAGTTGAAATCACATAATCGATTTCTTCAGGAGTATTATAAACAGCAATCCCCATCCTGGTCACACCACCTTGCCCCATGAGGCCCATGGCTTCAACAGCGCGAACAGCGTAGAAATGTCCATCCCATGCGCAGATGGAATGATCAGCCAGGTGCTTGCAAATTTCTTCAGGGCGTTTATTTTCTACTGTAAAGGAAATTGTTGGAGCGCGTTGGGTCTCTTTCAAAGGAGGACCATAGATGTCAATACCATCGATATCTCTCAACCCGAGGTAAAGTTGTTGGGCAAGGCTTCGTTCATATTTTTGGATATTCCCCATCGCTTGTACAATCTTCTCCCTCAAGGTTGGGCCTTCACCGAAAGAGGCGATGAAATCAATGGCGGCAGATACTCCCCCAAGCGCAGCATGATTAAGTGTTCCTCGTTCGATCCTATGTGGAGCATTTTGTGTCTGGACTCTCAACCTGTCGGTATCAAGTCGATCGAGTGCTCCGGGTTTTGAGTATAATATCCCTACATGTGGGCCATAAAATTTATAGGAGGAGCATAACAAAAAATCACAATCAAGAGATCTCACATCAGTCAAAAGATGTGGAACATAATGTACTGCATCCACCACAAGTAGTGCGCCAACTTCATAAGCTAGTTGACGAACACGATCGATTTCATTGACTGTGCCAAAAATATTAGAAGCTGCTCCGATGGCAATCACCCTGGTTTTCTCACTGATCTTTTTTTCCAGGTCCGCATAGTCGAGGCTACCATCTTCTTCAAGTAATACTTCGCGTACAACGATTCCATGTCTTCGTTGTTGAAGCCATGGGCCTCGATTCGCTTCATGATCCAATTGCGTGATCAATATTTCATCGCCTGGCTCAAGTGATCTTGTAATGGCATTGGCCAGGACAAAATTGAGACCAGTCATATTCGCGCCGAAAGAAATCGTATGCCTTCCTTCTGCTCCAAGCAAAGCGGCTACTTGCTCTCTTGCATGATCTATAAGCAGGTCAGTTTCATGTGAAGTAACAAACTGTCCATGCGTATTTGCATTGCTGTTGGAGTAAACATGGATGATCGCTTCAATGACGGATTGGGGAACCTGGGTACCGGCAGGGCCATCCAGATGGACAATTGGACGGCCGTTTACCATTCGTTTCAGAGAAGGGAATTGGCTTCGGAGGTCGGTATTCATTCTGACAGGAGGGTTGATTTAGACCGTAATTTAGGCAAAAGCTGAGAATGGGAGATGCCAGATGCCAGACGCCAGATGCTAGACTCGTGACGTTAAAATTGTGGTTTTTGATCAGAAAATGCCAGGTTTACGGAATCCTCATTGACTTTTTGCCTGAGCTGTTGATCTTTAATCTGGCATCTGGCATCTGACATCTGGCATCTGGCATCTCAGTTTGAAACTATACCTTTGCCTTCCCTGTTATAGGGCTATTCGATCTTTGAAACTATGGGGCTGACCGGAATCGACAGTAAATGTATCGTGTCAGTAAGCATGCCGGGGAATGATAGTTCACCCCGTTATCAAATGATTATCGACCAACAATCGGCGATCGTTCTTTCGCTATGGCAGCCTAATTCTAGGTAGTTAGCTTGCCTTTGTGCTACGGTTTGATTTCTGCTACAAAGCCTGACGCACACCATAAAATGCAGACTAAGCCAAGGGGATGTCCTGACCCAAGGCTGACAATCAAAGGGAATCGGATGGGATCGCGTTGTTGCAGTACCTGAAACCATCTTAAATCCAGATCTGCAAATAAGCATGTAGAAAACTGATGTGAGCTTTATCTGGACGGGGGTTCAATTCCCCCCAGCTCCACCACCATGGAAACAATTACGAACATTAGCGAACATTTAAATATATAAATCGCTGAAAATCATTATTTAATAATATTGTTTGATTTAAAATTGTTCGT